>NZ_JBALSS010000027.1:95286-97394 GCF_036967045.1 Bacillus sp. JJ1609
AGGAGTCTACGCGCCTTCCACTCCAATCAACAGGTTTTCAATAACTGATCTGGGGCTTGTATCTTTTGTCGACAAGCTGAAGCCGGCGATTAAGCCGGCTTTACCTCTTCTTCAGAGAATGCGAAGAAATTTGGTTTCTCTGTTTTTGGATCAAAATAAACAAGCATATATGAAGGTGACTTTTCAATCTCTCCTGATTTCATATAACTTTCCAGATCGATTGAAATTTCTTCAATCAAAGTATGCTTATAAAGGTCTTTTTCATTAATGTTTAGTTCTGCATAACGACTTCCTAGTGCGTCAGGGTGCTGGATGATTCCTCGGTAAATTTCGGATTTTTGCTTCTTATCCGACTGCAATTCCCACCATGGTTTTCTTGGTTTATATTTCATGCTGGCAAGGTAGTCGTACTTCATTAAGCTTTGAATCGTCTCTATATCATCAACGCCCTTCTCCTGAAGGAAATGAAATAGCCTCTTGTAAAGATCTTCAAGCTGGTGGCCAATCCTTGACCACTCATTTTGTTCCCAGTGAGAGCCAAACTCCTGGAAGAAATCAAACGGAGTAGGGAACACATTTGTGACAAGATATTCAACTGTAATATCCATCCTATGATCATTCCAGTACTTTTCCAGTACATCTTCTACTTGTTTTATTTTTATAATGTCGTTAAAATTCAGGACATTATTTCCCAGGATTTCGTATGGAGAATGATCCATATATATATAATCATGCTGAGCTGCCCGCAGCCTCAGCCCAGTTCCGCGCAGCATTTTCAGGAAACCAAGTTGGAGCTCCTCTGGCCTCATCGCAAATACATCATTAAAAGTCTTCTTGAAGGAGCTATAGTCTTCTTCAGGCAATCCGGCAATCAAGTCAAGATGCTGATCAATCTTGCCGCCTTCCTTTACCATGGTAACTGTACGCTTCAGCTTTTCAAAATTCTGCTTACGCATGACAAGTTCATTTGTGTAGTCATTTGTCGATTGTACTCCAATTTCAAAACGGAATAAGCCTGAAGGGGCTTCCTGATTCAAGAATTCGATGACTTCAGGTCTCATAATATCTGCTGTGATTTCAAATTGGAATACTGTTCCTGGCAAATGCTCATCAATAAGGAACCTGAACATTTCCATCGCATAGCTTCTGCTGATATTGAAGGTTCTATCGACGAATTTAATCGTTTTGGCTCCGTTCGCCATTAAATAACGAATATCATCCTTAATTTTCTCTCTGTCAAAATAGCGGACTCCCACTTCGATCGATGACAGGCAGAATTGGCAGCTGAAAGGGCAGCCGCGGCTCGTTTCAATGTATGTGACCCTTTTGGAGAGGTGAGGGACGTCCTCATCAAAGCGATATGGTGAAGGAAGCTCCTTTAAATCCAGCTTATTTTGCTGTGGATTCATCTGTATGCTGCCACCGTTTCTGTAAGCAATCCCCGGAACTTTTTTATAGTCCTGATCACCCTCAATTTCAGCCAGCAGCAGCTTGAATGTCTGTTCACCCTCCCCGATGACAATGAAATCAAACTCCTCTGCTTCCTTCATCCAGTCCATTACATCATAGGTTACCTCCGGGCCGCCAACGACAATTTTGATGGAAGGATCAATTTTCTTAATCATCCTGATTACTTTAATACTTTCTTCGATATTCCAAATATAACAGCTGAATCCAATTACATCAGGCTTTTTCTGGATCAAATCTGTCACAATATTGATGATGGGATCTTTAATTGTATATTCAGTAAGCTTAATATCGTATTCTGGGTATGCGAATGCTTTCAAGTACCTGATAGCAAGATTGGTGTGTATATATTTCGCGTTAAGCGTCGTTAAAACAATATTCATTTACAAAATCTCCTTTAGAAATATCCAGCAGCAAATCAACTTTAAATTATATCTCAGTTTAGACAAAAAAGACAGTTGAAATCCTGTCCAGTCATTGATTACCTAGATTTTATCAGTAAAAAAAGAACCATCTGCAGTGATGGCTCTATTCAGACTGAGACAAACTCGATGAAAATCAAACTTGTCTACAGTTTGTTATTTTGTCTGGCTCGAAAATGGGACTGTTGATTTCCGTTCCAGGCGCTTCGCTTTCCGCGG
>NZ_JBALSS010000027.1:97461-116239 GCF_036967045.1 Bacillus sp. JJ1609
GGAGTCTTCGCGCCTTCCACTCCAATCAACAGGGTTTCAATAAATTATCGGGGAACTGTATCTTTGTCGACAAACTGAAAGAGCCATCTGCAGTGATGGCTCTTTTCATGAATGCTATTGAACTTCTGAAATTCTAATTGCTTAACATCTTCTTACGATAAAATCTGACCATCGCAGCAAACCTGGCTTTTAGGCGATTGATTCTCGACGTTTTAAATTCGATTAATGGCTGTGCAAATGCGGCAGCGTACTTGCTGGATAACAATAACGTGAGAAGTAATGCAATCATCGCCAGCAGCAGAAAACGTTCTGGGCTATGGAAAAAGTCCTGTACCTGGCTCTCACGGAATGTGCGGACAAAGAACCCGTGCAGAAGATAAACATACAGCGTATTTTTTCCAAGATCCGTAAAGAAATATTCCTTTTTGGGAACGATTGTCAAAAAGCTAAACACCATCATCAAACTTAATAAATAAAAAGCTAATCGTGTGAACATGCTTGAAATCGATGCAGCTTCCATTTCTGAATAAGGTTTTGATCCCAGCAGCCATTTATAATCAATTTCTGGGTTGAAGTAGAATCCAAGAAAAACAATCGCGAATGCCAATAAAGCGCCGACTTTAAAAGCTGGTTTAGTCAGTACCCGGATATGATCCTTCGTCAGGTGGTACCCAAGCAGAAACAATGGAAAGAACACGAATGTTCTTGAAAGGCTTAAATAGTTCGAAACCCAATCAAAATATCCTACACCTAGTCCCAATCCAAATGCTAGCAAAAGTCCAGTTGCCGCGCTTAACCTGGTGAAGCCAATCAGCATAATGTTCCAGCAAAATAAACTGATCAAGAACCAGAGAGACCAATGCGGATTCAAAGGATCTACTGTAAAAGTCGATTTATTGTAAAGAAAATAATAGAAAACCGAATAGATCAATTGAAAAATGATATACGGAAGTATCAATTTTCTGGCAATCTTTAAAACATACCCTTTTTTATTGAAGCCCCGAGCGAAAAATCCTGATACCAGGATGAAGGCTGGCATATGAAATGTGTAAATGACTTTATATATATTGTAGATCATTTCATTGTCTTCAATAAAAGAGCGTAGAAGATGGCCAAATACCACGAAAAAAATCAATATGAATTTAGCATTGTCAAAGTAGTAATCTCGTTGCTTCATAAATCCTCCCTTAGTGAGAGACCCCCAAAAAACACTATAACCCTTTTACCCTTTTAACCACATATAAAAACTATGTAAATAGCTGAAATTTAAGGGGTTTATTCCTTAAATCGGAAATAAAGACTTCTGTACTAATACAAAAGTATCCCTGTTATACATAAGAAACCGTAATAAAATACGATAAAAAAATAAGATTTTTGGGTGTGTTCTAATAAAAAAATCGAAATGTTTGATTTATGTCACAGCTTTAATTTTATTTAGTCTTTAAAATTATAGATGGGGAATGTTGATATTCAATTACCTTTAGCAACTAAAATGGGGAGGGAGATTATGTCTATCTTACCGAAAAAGAATGAATTGGGATTTTATGAGATAAGACTTGAATCAATTGGAGGTCTCGGCGCAAACCTTGCCGGGAAGATGCTGGCAGAAGCCGGAGTACTTGGACTTGGATTGAATGGTTCTAATTTTTCTTCGTATGGGTCAGAGAAAAAGGGATCGCCTGTTAAAAGCTTTGTACGTTTTTGTGAGCCTGAAACAGAAATCAGGGTTCATAGTCCAATAGAAGAACCAAATGTTGTTGGTGTCTTCCATGAAGCACTTTATAAAATGGTTGATGTGGTAAGCGGCTTGCGCCCGGATGGCATCATGCTTGTGAATTCGACCCGGGATTTTGATGAAATAAAAAAAGATCTTCACCTTGAATATGGAACATTAGCAATTGTAGATGCACTAACCATTGCAGTAGAAGAAAAAACGAAAGTAAACACTGCGATGCTTGGAGCTTTGTATCGAATTATCGATTTCCTAGATCCGGAAGCGATGAAAAATGTCATCCGTAAAACGTTTGAGAAGAAGTACCCTCATTTCGTCGAACCGAATATCAGGACGTTTGAAAGAGGCTACAATGAAGTGCAGTTTAAGACATATGAAATGGACGAAGGAGCACAGGGCAAGGCGTTCCAACGACCTTTGCCAATGCTTGGTTATGGAACACAGGAAATAGGTGGTGTGATCACTGCGCAGGCGAACAGCATCCTTAAAGATTTAAGCGGTTCACGACAAGGATTTCTGCCAAAATTCGTCCAAGAGGAATGCATAAACTGTGCCGCATGTGATACGGCATGTCCGGATTATTGCTTCGTATGGGAAGAAGGCGAGGACAAACGGGGCAGAAAGCAAATGTTCCTTAAAGGAATCGATTACCAATATTGCAAGGGATGCTTGAAATGTGTAGAGGCGTGCCCGACTTCAGCGTTAAGCGAGCTAAGGGAAATGATTGGCTACGCAGACGAGAATAGAGTGAAGCACAATTATCCTTATGTGACTGGAGGGGTTTATTAATGTCCATTTTAGAAGAAAATTTGAGATCAATGACGGCAGCAGAACAGCTTACTACCTTTGAATCTGGCAATGAAATGGCTGCCATGGCTGCAGCGCAAATCAATTATCATATAATGGGTTATTTTCCGATCACCCCTTCTACAGAAATCGCTCAATTTCTTGACCAAATGAAGTCCAGAGGAGAGCATGACATCAAGCTGATTCCTGCGGATGGTGAACATGGCTCAGCAGGGATCTGTTACGGTGCTGCAGCCACAGGTGCCCGCGTCTTTAATGCAACAAGTGCGAATGGCTTAATGTTTATGCTTGAACAGCTGCCAGTCCAATCCGGTACTCGATATCCGATGGTCATGAACCTGGTAACAAGATCAATCAGCGGTCCACTTGATATTCGCGGGGACCACTCTGATCTATATTTTGCCTTGAATACAGGCTGGGTTATCTTGACTGCAAGGACCCCACAGGCTGTTTATGACATGAATATCATGGCATTGAAGATTGCCGAGCATTCAGATGTCCGCTTGCCTGTGATGGTTGCATACGACGGTTTCTTTACCTCTCATCAAAAGCGAAAAGTGAATTATTTTAAAGATCGTGCAGTGGTCCAGAAGTTTGTCGGAGAGACTCCAACTGAATACAATTTCGCGAGAGATCCGAAGAAGCCTGTGACAATCGGTGCCCACATGAATGGTGATGATTTAATCAATAACCATTTCCAGCAATCTGAAGCCATGTACAAAGCGAAAGATGTCTATAAAGAAGTTGCTGCAGAATATGCAAAATTGTCAGGAAGAAACTATGGAATTCTCGACTTGTACAAAATGGAAGATGCAGAGGTTGCTTTATTCTTGTTAAACTCAGCTGCAGAATCTGCAAAGGATGTAGTCGACAAGCTCCGCGAAAAGGGGATCAAAGCTGGTGTGATTAGTCCCAACATCATCCGCCCGTTCCCTGCTCAAGAAATCAGGGATGCCCTTGCGAACGTAAAGTCATTGCTTGTTGGTGAACGTGCCGACTCTTACGGCGGGCATGGACCTAACCTGACACATGAAATAAAATCTGCCCTTCAGGAAGACAAAAATAATACTACGATTGTCCTAAGCAGAGTTTTCGGTCTTGGTGGCAAGGATTTTTATGCAGATGATGCAGAGGCCTTCTTCACAATGGCAATTGATGCAATGGAAAAGGGGTATGCCCAGAAGCCTTTTGATTACTATGGCCACATTCCTGGAGATCAGGAAATAACCTTGAAGCAAGTCATTGAACCACAGCATGGGGATGTGTATAAATCAGGGCTAATCCAGGTAACCAGGGATGATGAAAAAAATAAGCTCAATGTGAAAATACCGCCATTGCGCTCTCTGACTTCTAAACCAAAGCGAATTGCCTCCGGCCATGGTGCATGTCCAGGCTGTGGTATCTTTGGCGGACTTGAACTCTTCTTTAAGGGAATCGAAGGCGATTTAGTCGTGTTGTTCCAGACTGGTTGTGCATATGTTGTCACAACTGCTTATCCGCATACTTCTCATAAGCAGACAACCATCCATAACCTTTTCCAAAATGGTGCTGCGACCTTATCAGGAACACTGGAAGCATTCCTTGAATTAAAGCGCAGAGGAGAAATTGAAGTATCTGCAGATGCCACTTTCGTCATGGTTACTGGAGACGGTGGTATGGACATTGGGATGGGGTCCGCAATCGGTACTGCATTGCGCGGCCACAAGCTGATTATGCTTGAATATGATAACGAAGGCTATATGAATACAGGTTCACAGCTGAGCTACTCTACTCCGTTTGGCCATATGACAAGTACATCCAATGTCGGAAAAGCTCAAAAGGGTAAGGCATTCCATCATAAGGATACAGCTCAGATCATGGCCTCAACGAACATTCCTTATGTCTTTACAGGAACAGAAGCATTCCCTCAGGACCTTGTCAAAAAGGCTGCCAAGGCACAATGGTATGCGCAAAATGTTGGTACGGTCTATGGCAAGCTGCTGATCACTTGCCCGTTAAACTGGAAATCAGAAGACCGTTATGGACAGACAATCGTAGAAGCTGCAGTCAATTCCAACTTCTTCCCGCTATATGAGGTTGAAGAAGGAATCACGAATATCACCTATGATCCAGAAGCGAAGAATAAAAAGATTCCTTTAGCAGAGTGGCTGAAATATATGGGTAAAACAAAGCATCTACTCAAAGAGGAAAACAGTGAAATGCTTGCTGAATTTGAGCAAGAAGTCGAAAAAAGATGGCAGCGCTTGAAAGCAAAACACGAAAACGAGTACCTATAGAATACTGGAGAAGCAGGGATAACTTCCTTGCTTCTATTTTTTTGCTTTTTTGTAACCTTCTATTTTCTTATTCCGTTAAATTAGACTCAAGGTATGCAAAGGTCTTGGGTACCTGTAATTTTATTAATGATAAATAGGCAGAGAAAAAGAGTCACAAAGAATCTTTTTATGTTACCTAAATTTACGCAGGCAAGGAAAAAGGATCAAATAGAGTGGCTTTCTGTTACCGAGATCCACACAGCCACAGAAAAAGAGTCATATAGAATAGTTGATACAATTACAAACCTTTTTTAATAGTCTTTAAGACTCTACTCACGAACGAATCTTTGGTCACTTTCCTAAAACAAAATATAGTTATCAAGTAAAAAAAAGCAGTAAGTAAAAATAAACGAAAAAATCCCCGATTTTAAAGGGATTTTTACTATTGATGTAGAAACTACTAGAAAAATGGGAATCCGGCAAGGAGGCTTTCAGGTGGATAGTGCTAACAAGCTAGAAGAGATAAGAGCACTGAAAGAGAAAATAGCCGCTTTAGAACGTGAAAATTCCTCGTTAAAAGAACTCGCTTTTAATAAACAGCAAGTGACAGCAGACTGCTCTTTTGCTCCTGAATCAGCCAATTATCATGAAAGACCTTTTGAAAAAAGGTTTACCGTAAATGAAGGGCTGTTTAAGAACCTGTTTTTCGAAACTCTGGATGGCATCGTTTTCTGGGGGAAGTGTGGAGAAATTTTTGCTGCCAATGAAGCGACCTGCAAATTTTTAGGTTTAACAATCGAAGAGGTGCTTAAATACAAAATCTCTGATTTCATATACCAAAAAGATGAGAAATATTGCGAAATGAAACAAACTTTAAAAGAAAAAGGCGCACTGCGCGAAGAGACCTTCTTTTTGCTGCCGAGCGGTGAGAAAAAACTGCTTGAATTCACTGTCAAGCTGAATGCTGGCGATGGTTACCATATGACAATTGTTCGTGATATCAGTGATCGTTATCGAATGGAGCAGGAGCTCCGCAAAAGTGAAGAAAGGTTCCGGAAAATATTTGAGGGATCCATCGAGGGTATGATCCTCTGGGATGAAAATTGTAATTACTATGAAATTAACCCATCTGGAATGGCTTATCTTGAACTAAAGCAAGATGACCTTGGTGAAAGGAATTTCAGGAAGTTATTTAGTAACCTTGGTATCCCGGATGAAGAAATTGCAGAGAGAAAAGAGTCGCTACTTCGCAAAGGAAGATTGGATGGCAGAATGACAATCCAATTTGAAGAAGGCAGGATAAAGCATTTTGAATATACAGTAAAACACCATCTTGTAGACAATTTGAATCTGATTATTTTTAGGAATATTACTGAAAAAATTCAAATGGAAGCCCAGCTGCGCAAATCTGACACCCTGAATATCCTTGGTGAGCTTGCCGCAGGCATTGCGCATGAAATCCGCAACCCGATGACTGCGCTTAAAGGCTTTATCCAGCTTCTTGAAAGCAGTACTGGCGATGCGTACTCATTATATTTCCAGGTCATCACTACTGAACTTCAACGGATTGATTCCATCATCAATGAATTCCTGATTCTAGCCAAGCCACAGGCAATTAAGTATATCCATACTGATATAAAAAAAATCATGCGTGAAACGGTGGACCTTCTTACTGCCCAGGCAGTTCTGCATGATGTCCAATTCAAAACCATCTACGATAACGATTTGCCAGAACTGCTCTGTGAACCCAATCAATTAAAAAAGGTTTTTATTAATATCATCAAAAACGCAATCGAAGTGATGCCAAAAGGGGGCTATGTTACTGTCACAATCAGCCCGGCTCCCGGAGAACGGATACATATTACCATCAGGGATGAAGGAGAAGGAATCCCAGCAGAAAAAGTAAAAAAGCTTGGAGAGCCATTTTACACCACAAAGGAAAGAGGCACTGGCCTTGGATTGATGGTAAGCTTTAAAATTATAGAGGAGCATGGTGGATCAATTGAGGTTGAAAGTGAGGTAGGACATGGAACAGCCTTTCATATTTACCTGCCATTCCAAAAAGAGACAGTTTGATTGAAAATTCAATCGGACTGTTTTTTTTAGGCTTTTCATTTATTGATAATTGTATTATTATTAGATACATACCTAATTAGATGTTTGTTTAATTTGAAAGGAGTGGAATTATGCAACTGGATAAAATTGTCGCCTTCCATAAAGCGATGGGAGATCCTACAAGGATAAGGATTGTCGCTTTGCTGACGAATGGTCCATTACATGGGCAGGCGATTGCCGGAAAATTGGGCCTTACCCCTCCCACGATCACTCATCACATTAAGAAGCTTCGTGATATAAACGTAATTTATGAGCGCAGGGACAAAAACACAATTTATTTCCATTTAAACGGATCTGTCATCATGCAGCAGGCAAAGACCCTGAGCCGGCTGATTGAGAAAAAGGAAGGGGAGGTGGAAGCGATGATTGAGCGTAATTTGGAGAGCAAAAAAGTAATCGAAAATTTCATTACGAAAGACGGACAGCTGAAGAATATTCCTGCACAGAGAAAGAAAAAATTGATGGTGTTCGAATACATTGTCCGTGGGTTAAAGGCAGGGAGAAAGTATCCTGAGAAGGAATTGAATGAATACATCAAGAAGTTTCATGACGACTATGCAACGATCAGGAGAGAATTCATCATCAACCATTATATGTACAGAGAAAATGGGATATATGAACTGAATCCAGAAGAAATGTGGGCAAAGCCGGAATAATTTTTATAAGCTTAAAAACCGCGCTAGTAAATGTGTAAATGGTTCCGTTTTAGGGTGCTTTCTTTGTAAAAGACACAAGAATTGACGTATGAATTGGCATACGTCTTTTTCTTTATTTATCAAGATTTCTACGAAATTCATTTAACTTCGACCTAGCAATTGACAACATTATTATGATGGACATAAGGTTTTGTTAATTAAAAAAGAGGGTCAAAAATTCAGTCATTTCCAGTACTGTGTTGATGACCAATTTTTTTAATCTTGATCAAAGCTGCTGAATCCCGCATCTAGGATCAAGAGGGTCCGCACTTATCGGATAGGGGATCAGGTTTAGCACCCGAGCTGATAGACGGAAAAATTCCGCTTAATTAATAATTATTATTAAAAAAAGCTTAAATAAACGGAGAGATTCCGCCTATTGACTCGAAAAATTCGACAAGGGGAGATTTTGCTTTGCATAATCGGAAAACCTCCCCTTATATACCCCCTAAACGAGCTCCCATCTGTATTTAACCGAAAAATCTCCGCTTATTTACTTTTGGTGGTTACCGATTAAGAACAAGACATCTTATTTAAAAGGGAATGAGGATAACTCAAAAATCCAAGAGAATCTCATTTTGATGCTATACGATCAACCGTATCACAAATAAATGAGGCTTTAAGGTTTTTATCTATCAATAACGACGCCAATACGGATCGTCATTTCGACACGTATTTTAAGAAAGGCACCTCAAAACGGAACGGTTTAGTAAATGAGAGAGCGGTTTTTTCTGAGTTTGAAAATAATTAATATAGTTCAGGCCTGCGGTCTGCAAAAATTGGTATTCTGCTTCTCGCATCTTTTACCTGGTCAAGGTCAATTTCAGCTGTAAGAATCTCCTGTTCTTCCCCTGCTTCAGCAATTATGTCTCCCCATGGTCCAATTACCATGGAATGGCCTGCGAATTTATTGTTTGGATCAGAGCCTGAACGGTTGCAGGCGATTATATAGCTCTGATTTTCAATTGCCCTGGCTATGAGCAGTGCCCTCCAATGTTCGAGACGCTGTATTGGCCATTCAGCAACGACGAACATTGCTTCAACCTCCTCAAGAGCATGTGCGCGTACCCATTCCGGAAAGCGAATATCATAACAAATCAGCCCGGCAAATTTTTGGCTGTCCAAAGAAAAAAGCCCTTTTTGCTTTCCGGCGGCCAGATATAAGTGTTCATCCATCAGCTGAAACAAATGCAATTTACTATATTTCCCTGAAAGCTCGCCACTCTGATCGAATACAAGCATTGTATTTTCAATACCAGCATCCGTCTTATTAGCTACCGATCCGCCGACAATATGAGCATTGTATTTGGTGGCACTACCCTTTAAAAAGGCTGCGGCTTCACGTGCGTCTGCATCGGCTTGATCTTTTAGGTTTGCTAAATCATAACCAGTAGTCCAAAGCTCAGGGAGCACGATAATATCTGGCTTTTCAGAGCTAGCTTTTTCCATTAGGTTCATTGCTGTATCGTAGTTTTTTTTCGAATTTCCAAACGCGATGTCCATTTGCAGACAGGCTATTTTAAATTTCATCTTAAATCACCGCCATAATTTCTGAAAATTATTTCTTTACAAGTTACTATTAACGTTATATCATTTGTGACTAGAATTTCAAATTAAAATTTTCAAAATATAATAAGTTCTTTAAGCAGGTGAAAAAATGGAATTTCAACAATCAGAATTATTGAAGAGCCTGCCCAAGCAATTCTTTGCATCTCTCGTCCAAAAAGTAGGGAGATACACTGAGCAGGGGGCAGATGTAATTAACCTTGGTCAAGGTAATCCGGACCAGCCGACTCCTGGACATATTGTCAATAAATTAAAAGAAACGGCTGAGAATCCGCTTAACCATAAGTATTCTCCTTTCAGGGGAATGCGTTCATTCAAGGAAGCAGCGGCAGAATTTTATCAACGGGAATACGGGGTCCATATTGATCCAGAAGAGGAAATTGCGATTCTATTTGGAGGGAAGGCCGGTCTCGTCGAAATTCCTCAATGCTTGCTTAATCCAGGCGATACGATTCTTGTCCCTGATCCTGGATATCCTGATTACTGGTCAGGTGTTGAACTGGCGAGAGCGAAAATGGTGACAATGCCTCTTAGGGAAGAAAATGGTTTTTTGCCTGATTATACGGAGCTTAAAAAGGAAGTTTTATCCGAAGCAAAGTTGATGTTTCTTAACTACCCGAATAATCCAACAGGAGCCATCGCTGACGAGAATTTTTTTGAAGACACGATTAAGCTTGCGAAAGAAAATGGTATTTGTGTCGTTCATGATTTTGCCTATGGAGCGATTGGCTTTGATGGAAAACACCCGTATAGTTTTTTACAAGCTGAAGGCGCCAAGGATGTTGGAATAGAAATTTATACCCTTTCTAAAACGTATAATATGGCAGGCTGGCGTGTTGGCTTTGCCGCCGGGAACAAAAGTGTGATTGCGGCGATCAATTTGCTTCAGGACCATATGTATGTCAGCTTGTTTGGCGCGGTTCAGGAAGCAGCTGCAGAGGCCTTACTGGGTTCGCAGCAATGTGTTTCCGAATTGAATAACTTGTATGAATCAAGAAGGAATGTGCTGGTCGAAGGGCTAAAAAATATCGGATGGAATATTACAGCTCCAAAAGGCTCATTTTTTGCTTGGCTAAAAGTTCCTGAGACGTTTACTTCTGTTGAATTCGCTGATTTCTTATTGGATAAAGCACATATCGCGGTGGCGCCGGGAGTAGGATTTGGTGAATATGGAGAAGGGTATGTCAGGGTAGGTTTGCTTACCTCCGAGGATCGTCTCAGGGAGGCTGTCAGCAGAATTGAAAGCTTGGGAATTTTCAAAAAACATATTGACAATGATTTATGAACCTGACATAATCCTAATTAATAAAATTATTTAACTAATTAAACCAATTAAATAACTTAATAAAATTATTTTCTTATCAAGAGCAGGTGGAGGGACGAGCCCTATGAAGCCCGGCAACCGACCCAGCATTATTGCTGGGCACGGTGCTAATTCTTGCAGCGGAAGCTGATAGATAAGGAGATGTTAGTTTATTCATCTAACCTCTTCTTTTCGAAGAGGTTTTTTTTATGCCTGTTCTAGCAGGACGATTTTTGTTTTAGAAGGGAATGAGCTTCATGAGTGAAATTACAGCAACTTATTTTGTACATGATTCAAAGCATAATCCAGAGAAGAAGGCCGAGGGAATCGCACTCGGACTGACAGTAGGTTCATGGACAGATTTGCCAGAGCTCGATCAAAAACAGCTTAAAAAACATAAGGGTAGAGTGGTTTCTGTTGAAGGAACCGGCCTTGACAGCAATTCAGAAACGGTCGCGACAATAAAAATTGCTTATCCTGCCTTGAATTTTTCACCAGATCTGCCGGCGATTTTAACAACCGTCTTTGGAAAGCTCTCGCTTGATGGCAAAGTGAAATTAGTCGATCTCCAATTTGGGGATGAGCTCAAAAAAGTTTTTCCAGGACCACGATTTGGAATCGAGGGCATCCGCAGTAAATTAGGGGTTTATGATCGTCCATTGTTGATGAGTATATTTAAAGGTGTGATTGGCCGCGATCTTGATTTCCTGCTTAAGCAATTACGGGAACAAAGTTTAGGTGGGGTAGACTTGATCAAGGACGATGAAATTCTGTTCGAAAATGAACTTACCCCTTTTGATAAGAGAATCTCAGAGGGGAGGAAGGTTTTGGCTGATGTCTATGAAACTACTGGTCACAGAACCTTATATGCTGCCAACCTTACAGGAAGGACTTCCCAGTTAAGAGATAAAGCAAGGAAAGCGGCTGAACTGGGAGCTGATGCATTGTTATTCAATGTTTTTGCCTACGGATTGGATGTTCTCCAGGAACTGAGGGAGGACGATGAGATTAACGTGCCGATCATGGCTCATCCGGCTGTAAGCGGGGCTCTGACTTCTGCTGAAGATTATGGATTTTCCCATTCATTGCTCCTTGGTAAACTGCTTCGCTATGCAGGAGCAGATTTCTCCCTGTTCCCATCGCCTTATGGAAGTGTTGCACTTGAAAAGCAACAGGCCATTTCCATCTCAGATGCATTGACTGCCGAGGACCTTTTTAAAAAGAGCTTCCCAGTGCCTTCAGCTGGTATTCACCCTGGCATGGTGCCGCTCTTGATTAACGATTTTGGAGTCGATTCAATTATCAATGCAGGTGGCGGTGTCCATGGTCACCCAGGCGGAGCTCAAGGTGGAGGCAAGGCGTTCAGGCAAGCAATTGATACTGTGCTGAATGGTAAAACACTTGAAGAAGGAGCACTGGAGCATGATGAACTCAAGATTGCTCTCGCTCTATGGGGTTCATCCGAGGCGGTGTCCAAATGATAAATCCCGTCGTTTTCTGTGATTTTGACGGAACAGTAACTGAAAAAGACAACATTATCTCTATCATGAATAAATTTGCACCTTCTGGCTGGGATGAGCTGAAGGATGCCGTACTGGACCGACGTGTTTCAATCAGAGAAGGAGTCGGCAGGATGTTTTCCCTCCTGCCGGTTAGTCTGAAGGAAGAAATCATTCATTATGCTGTGGAAAATGCCGAAATTCGTCCGGGCTTTCAGGAATTTCTTGAGTTCGCGAAAGAGGAAGGTATCCCGGTTTATATCGTCAGCGGCGGAATTGATTTTTTTATAGAACCAATTATTGAGCGGTTTGGACCGTTTGCTGGAGTTTATTGCAATGGCTCAGATTTTTCGAAGCAGACAATCAGAATTGAATGGCCAAACAGCTGCGATGAGCAATGTTCCAATGATTGTGGCTGCTGTAAGCCATCCATTATGAGAAAGCTTACTCAAAACGAAACATATAAAATTGTCATAGGTGACTCGGTAACCGATCTTGAAGCTGCAAAGCAGGCAGACTTTGTATTCGCAAGAGATTATTTAAAAGCCAAGTGTGAAGAATGGGAAATTCCCCATACACCATTTGAAACTTTTTATGATTGTATAGAAGCTCTTAAAACCAAGACAGGGGTGAGAGGATGAGCATTTTAGAAACAAAATGGGAAGAACTTGCTGATGTGAAGGCAGAACTGGCTGAACGGGACTGGTTTATGGGAACAAGCGGCAACCTTGCGATCAAGGTAAGCAGCGACCCTGTACAGTTTCTGGTTACAGCGAGCGGAAAAGATAAACGGAAACGTACTGAGGAAGACTTTTTGCTTGTCGATCAATTCGGGCGGGCAGTTGAAGAAACGCATTTGAAGCCATCAGCCGAGACACTTCTGCACGTTGAAGTATATAGAAAGACCAACGCAGGCTGCAGCTTGCATGTGCACACGATTGACAATAATGTAATCTCCGAAGTCTATGGTGACAGGGGGGAAGTCCAATTTCAGGGCCAGGAATTAATTAAAGCATTTGATAAATGGGAGGAAGATGCCGTCCTCAAAATTCCTATTATTCCGAATCATGCACATATTCCATCTCTGGCAAAAGCGTTTTCTGAGCATGTAAAAGGGGATACAGGAGCAGTCCTGATCAGAAATCACGGCATCACAGTCTGGGGCCGGAATGCATTTGAGGCTAAGAAAATACTAGAGGCAACAGAATTTTTATTCCGATATCAATTAAGGCTCCTGGAACACAAACCATTTCAATTATTTAAAGTAGTTTAGAAGATATTTATTTTTTAGTCCAGTTGATTGGATCGGAAATCAGCAGACAAATTTAACGGAGACAAAATATAAGTATAAATGAAGGAGAGATTTCAAATGGCATTTATCGTAAAGCAAAATTCAAAAGAAAGAATTGTCGATCAACAAGAGGTAGCTTCTTTTCTAAATGAACAAGAAGTAATTTATGAAAATTGGGATATTGAAAAGCTGCCAGCTAACCTGCAGGAAAAATTCCTCTTATCAGATGAAGAAAAACAGCAAATACTGGATGCTTTTAAGGCTGAAATCGAGGATATCTCAAACCGCAGGGGTTATCAAGCCCAAGATGTCATTTCCTTATCAAGCAATACTCCGAATCTAGACCAGCTTCTTGCGAATTTCAAGCAGGAGCACCACCATACAGATGATGAAGTACGATTTATTGTCAGCGGACATGGAGTGTTTGTGATCCAGGGCAAAGACGGAGAATTTTTTGAAGTATTTCTTAATCCTGGCGATTTGATTTCAGTACCTGAAAACGTGCGCCACTATTTCACTTTGCAGGATGACAGACAGGTGGTCGCAGTAAGGATTTTTGTAACGACAGAAGGTTGGGTACCTATTTATGAAAACGAGAAAGTAAGCCAGTAACCCAATTTACGTTTTCCAAGGACAAAGTAAAGAAGCGTGAATATTGTCGAAGAAAAAATTTTTAGCAGAGAAAAATGTCTTATTTTGCGAATCTATTTACTTTGATACAAGCATTTGCAATAATTTTTCAAGTAATCTTTTATTTATTTAAGGAGTTAAAGTAGTAGAGGATTTATAGGAGGAATTATGAAGTGTATCAATCGCAAAGGGCCTTATTAAAGGAAATAGATCGCATGAGGGAACGAATGGTGACTTCGGCAAGTGAATCAGGTTATACAAGCGAGGAAACAATTCGCTTCAGCCAGAATCTGGACCGTTTGATATTTGAATATCAAACTTTATGTAAAGAAGCAGAAATTCAGAGGCAAAGAGGAAAACTCCTTTTTAGGCAGATGATCTTGCTAACGAAAAAGCAATATATTTTATCACATGCAAAATTCGGTTGATTTGAATAGATAGAAATATTGTAGCCACTGCCCTGGCCGGCGGTGGCTACAATATTTCAATTAACTCTTTTCATTAACTGTGAAGCTTTTATCCTTATTGAAATCTTTTTAATAGGGTAACAAACCTCCAATCTCCACAATACTCATTTGCCAATCAACACATAACAAATCAATCTCTCCAGAGAATTAACAATTTGCTCAAAAATTCACGAGAATATGGCTATATGTGATTTTTATCATAGTTTTTAATCGAACATTTTATATATTTTTAACATAGATAGGTTTTTATCAACGTAAGCCTTTACACCCCACCATGCGCCACACATCATAACCATTTTATACAATGTGCTTCATTTGGTTCACGAAAGTTCGGAATTTTCCTTTTGTATGACTTATTGCCTGCACTTCGATTTTTCACTTTTTTATTTGTTGGTACTATGCTTGTAAAGCGATTCATATATCGTACTACATGGCATTTTTTTATCTAGGCTGTTTTTGCTATGATTGTTGTTTTTCCAGCTATGATAATGCCTCTTTACAGAACTCTATTCCATGGGATCAAGACTGTGTCTCTATTTATTGGTCTCTAAATAGGTCAAACTGCAAAACTAACGAAAAGAGCTTTAGAAATCGCTTTCATAATTTAATTGTTTGTTATTTTAAGGAGGGGAAAGAGAATCATGCACATTGTCGTTTGTGTTAAGCAAGTGCCCGATACAAAAATCATTAAAATCAATCCTAAGACAAACACCCTGGACCGGCGCAGCGCACCAGCAATCTTAAACCCATATGATGCTCATGCTGTTCAGGAAGCAGTAAAAATAAAGAACAAAACAGGTGGTACGATTTCGGTTTTATCGATGGGACCCCCCCAGGCAGTAGCTGTTATTAAGAAGAGTGTAGAAATTGGGGCTGACCAAGGCTTCTTAATCTCAGACAGGGCTTTCGCCGGTGCAGATACACTTGCAACAAGCTATGCACTTTCTAAGGCCCTTGAAAAAATTTCAAAAGATAAGCCGATTGATCTTGTCATTTGTGGAAAGCATGCGATTGATGGGGATACCGGTCAAGTAGGGCCAGGAATAGCAAGACGACTCGATATTCCGCCTGTGACAAATGTAATCGAAGTTTCGGAGATAAATGAAGAAGAAAAGTATGTCCATATAAAGCGTAAGCAAATCAACGGCTATGAAGTGATACAGTCCCAACTGCCCTGCTTGTTGACCGTAGAGAAAGAAATAAATGACATTGAATATGCTCCACTGCCAAATATGATCAATGCTGCACGATACGAACCGGTAATCTGGTCCGTAAATGATCTGGGAGATGTCGATAAAACCCAATTGGGATTGAAAGGTTCACCAACAATTGTAGGTAAAATGTTTACACCTCCTAAGCTTGAAGGTGGCAAGAGGATCGAGGGAGACGCAGATTCACAGATTGAACAGCTGATGGATGTTTTAATGGAACGAAAAGACTTATTTAAGATACTGTCGTAAACCTTGTAACCAGTCTCAAAAAACTGCAGGATTTTTAGATGTGTACATGCGTTGCCTTGATAAAGAACAAAGCACTTAGCTTTATAGTTTTATGCGTAACAAACACTCCATATAAGAACTGTCTTTTTTTAAATGGCTCTGTTAAAGCCTAATGTTGTTTTTTTAAACCTGTTGATTGTAGTGGAAGGCGTGTAGACTCCTGCGGGCTCAACGCCAGCCCCGCGGAAAGTGAAGCGCCTGGAACGAAAATCAACAGCCTTGTTTAACAGAGACTTTAAAATAAAAGCTGCCAACTCTTGATTCCGATTTTAAGGGGGAATAACAGGATGCAAGAAAACCAGGGAGTCTGGGTATTCATTGAAGTAAATGAAGCTAAAATCGAAGGTGTTTCATTGGAATTGCTTGGTGCCGGCAGAAAGCTTGCTGATAAGCTTGAAGTACCGCTTTCCGGAGTAATGCTGGGTGAAGGTGTCCTTCCGATTGCTAACGAAGTCATTTATGCAGGAGCCGATCAGGTATATGTAGTTGATCATCCAGTGCTAAAAAATTATCGGACTGAATCTTACATGAAAGGTGTCTGCATCCTGGCCGAAAAGTATAAGCCAGAAATCTTCCTGTATGGAGCAACCCCTAATGGAAAAGACCTTGCAAGTGCAGTTGCGACTGATTTAAGCACGGGTCTTACAGCAGACACGACAATGCTAGACGTCGATGTGGATAAAAGGTTGCTAGAGGCAAGCCGTCCTGCATTCGGCGGGAATATCATGGCAACGATCCTCTGTAAAAAACACAGACCGCAAATGGCAACAGTCCGCCCAAAGGTCATGAAGGCCCTTGAAGCTGATACAGAAAGAAAAGGTGTCATTATCGTAGAAGAATTTAATCTTCGCGAAGAAGATATGCGGACAAAAGTGCTTAAAATTGTGAAGGACGTAACAAAAAAAGCAAGCCTTGCAGAGGCACATGTCATTGTTGCGGGTGGAAAAGGAATGGGCGACCCACAGGGCTTCCAGCTGATTCATGAGCTAGCGGATGTCATCGGGGCAAGCGTAGGAGGAACGAGGGACGTTGTTGAAGCTGGCTGGCTGAAGCATGAGCAGCAAGTCGGTCAGACAGGCGAGACAGTCACCCCAAAAATCTATTTTGCAATTGGTATATCTGGCGCCATCCAGCATGTTGAAGGAATGAAAAACTCTGAGTTAATTATCGCCATCAATAAGGATCCGAATGCGCCGATTTTCGATGTAGCCACATATGGCATTGTTGGAGATGCGATGGAAATTGTGCCTAAGCTAATCCAGCAATTCAAAGAGCTCAGCAAAGAGAAAGGCGGGGAAATGAGCTATGCCTGAAAAATTTGATGTTATCGTTGTTGGTGCCGGACCTGCTGGAACCTCATGTGCTTACAGCTGCGCAAAAAGCGGGCTGAAGGTGTTATTGATTGAACGTGGTGAATATCCTGGAAGCAAGAACGTAATGGGTGGTGTCCTTTACCGTAAACAAATGGAAGAGATTATCCCTGAATTCTGGAAGGAAGCTCCATTGGAAAGGCCTGTCGTTGAACAGCGCTTTTGGATGATGGACAAAGAGTCAGTCGTTCAATTCGGCTATAAAGGTCTTGAGTGGGCAGTTGAACCATATAATAACTTTACGGTGCTTCGAGCACAGTTCGACCAGTGGTTCGCCCAGAAAGCTGTCGAGGCCGGCGCATTGCTGATCAATGAGACAGTCGTGACAGAATGCATTGTCGAGAACGGCAAGGTGGTCGGTATTCGCACCGACCGTCCAGATGGAGAGGCATTTGCTGATGTCGTTGTCCTCGCAGATGGCGTCAACTCATTACTATCCAAGCAGCTCGGCTTCCACAGGGAATTCCGTCCTGATGAAGTAGCCTTGACTGTAATGGAAGTGATTAATCTTCCAAAAGAAAAAATTAATGACCGATTCAATCTCGAAGGAAATCATGGAACAACGATTGAGATTTTCGGGGATTCAACAAAAGGCAACCTCGGTACAGCCTTCCTTTATACAAATAAAGATAGTTTGAATATCGGGGTCGGAACTACACTTTCAAGTATGATCAAAGCAAAGCTCAAACCATATGAATTGCTGGATTACTTGAAAAAGCATCCGATGGTGCGTCCTTATCTTGAAGGCGGAGAGTCAGCTGAGTACCTTGCCCACCTGATTCCAGAAGGAGGATATCATTCCGTTCCACGTGTGGCCGGAAATGGTGTACTTGTGGTTGGGGATGCAGCGCAGCTTGTAAACGCCATACATCGCGAAGGCTCCAACATGGCAATGGCTTCAGGGAAAATGGCCGCAGAAGCAATCGTCGAAGCGAAGAAAGATGGTAACTTCAGTGAAAAGAGCCTGAATCGATACAAAGAAGCATTATATGGAAGCTTCATCATCAAGGACCTTGAAAAATACAAGGATGCTGCCCACACATTTGAGAAGTATCCGCAGTACTTTAAGGAGTACTTGCCAATGGTGAATCAGGCAATGAGCAAATTCTTTACAGTAGACGGAACACCGAAAAAAGAAAAGCAAAAAGAAATCATGCGCAGCATGACTGCTGAAAAAGGAACCTTTAAGGTAATGCAGGATATCTATCGTGCATGGAAGGCGGTGAAATAATGTCAACGACAAACATCGAGGAAAAACAATATCTCTTAAGGTTTAAGTGTGACACAAAATCGCATCTGACTGTACTTGATCATGACGTATGCATGACTCAATGCCCTGACAAACTCTGTACTGTTTTCTGCCCTGCGGAAGTATATAAATGGGAAGGAAAACGGATGCAAGTCGGTTATGAAGGCTGCCATGAATGCGGCAGCTGCAGGATCGGCTGTCCGTATCAGAACATTAAATGGGAATATCCAAAAGGCGGGCACGGAATCGTGTTCAGGCTTGCTTAAACAACTTATCTGAAGGCTCTGTTAACGCCCAATG
>NZ_JBALSS010000027.1:116348-121060 GCF_036967045.1 Bacillus sp. JJ1609
AAATCAACAGCCTTGTTTAACTGATCCTATATGAAAAAAGCTGGTGGAGGTGTCCACCAGCTTTTTTGCGATTGTAAGTAAAAAGAATGGAGGACTTTTGGCTTGAGGAGGAATTGTCCCTAGACAGATTCTAGGAGAACATTTATTTTTTTATTCACGATGGGAAAAAAGAAAGCAATGTACTTCTATTAAGTTATTTTATTTTATCAGGTTGAGATTTTATTATATTCATCATATGTAAGTTAATTCACAAATGGGTTCAAAAAGGGAAGAGCTAAATGAGAGGGGTTAGCTGAGGGGGGCTAGCTAATTTTTTCTTGTAGCATTACGTTGTGAAGCTGGTCATTGCGGACTTCTTTTTCTATATTCCTGGCAGCCTCGACAGCGTCATCAAACCGGTCAAATGGAGCAGAAGAGAAAATCGGTGTGCAGGCGTCGTAGAATCTACCTGAATCTGATTTATATATGGTTACATTCCAGTGGTAATATTCTTTGTCATCAACTGGGTGGCCTTGAAGCCCGATCAGTAAGTGCGTATGAACCAAATCAGGTTGGATGTCCAAGAAGGTTTTTTTGTCACTATTGCCGGCTTGAATCAATGCTTTCTCATAAAATTCACGGTAATATGCGTTTTGCAAGGTAAGTTCACTCCTTTTGCAATAAGGTATAACTTCATTATATGTAAGGATTTCAAAAATTTGAAGGTTAATTGTTAAAATTTTTAGAAATTTTAATGAAGTGTCATTTTTTTTTCACATTTATTTAAAAATTTAATACTTGTGATTCCTATCACAACCCGAAGAATGATTGGATTTTATACTATAAGTAACTAAAGAATAGGAGGCCGATGAAGATGTCTGGCTGCATGAGTGGACTAAATCAAGATTCCAGTTTTGTATTATCCGAGGGTCTACAGCAATTGAAGAGTGAGCACCCGCCTTTGCTTGATAGGCTTGAAGAATTGTTGAATCTATGTGTGAAAATAGAAGAAGGAATGCATATTGAGGAGAATTTCAATAAGCTGCGTCCTGCAGTGGTTGAGTTTCTTGCAGAGCTGGAACCGCACTCGGAGCGTGAAGAAGGAGTACTGTTTGAGATGATGGCTGCATACATCGGCAGAGAAATGGGTCCGATTGCTGTAATGGAATATGAGCATGATCAAGCAAAAAGATTCATAGGAACATTCCTTCATAACACCAAGAATGGAACTGAAGAAATGGCAAAAGAGCAAATAATCCATAATGCACAATTAATCAAAGATGCAAATTACACCCTTGTCAGCCATTTTTCAAAAGAGGAAAGCATCTTGTTTCCGATGGCAGAAAATATGTTGACAGAAGATGAAAAGCAGGAACTTGCTGCGCGGATAAAAATAATCTAATCGAGTAACAAAAAGGGGTGAGGCAAAGGAATCTATAACCTTCGCATCACCCCTATTTTATATGCGCTTAAAAGCTGGTCATCAAAATACAAATTCAGTCTTGATGCGGAGCATCCTTCAGCACCGAAATGGATCTTGAATTCCTGTTTTAGCATGAAATATCGAAATCAGGTAAAGTTATTAAGCTTCCGTAATCGTAACAAGCTTAATGTCCTTGGTATCGAATCTGTGGAATACATTATCTTCACATGTGAATTCGATGATTCCGTCATGATCCTTGGCGTCCTGGATTGCATCAGAGATGTTTTCTACCTCGATGGGACGTGATACTGAAAAATCTTTTTCAAAAAAGTAGTTGATTTTAAATTTAGACATGATAATCTCCCTTCCTGGTGTGCTCATTACATTATTCCTTATGCAGAGCATGCCTAAACTCAAATCAACAAATGGAAAATTTTAATTGTTCCATTTCGCAAGCTTTTCGTCAGATGGAAGGAATAGTGTCAATATGCCTAAAAGAGGAAGGAAGCCGACACCCATGATCATCCGCGGCAAGCCAATCAAATCCGCTAAAGATCCGAGGCCTACTGAACCAATCGCTCCCATTCCAAAAGCCAGCCCAACTGTCAGACCCGCCATGGTGCCTATCTTGCCTGGGACTAGCTCCTGTGCATAAACGACTGTGACCGAAAAACTCGACATTAAGATGAAGCCGCTGACTGTTAACAGGATAAATGCCACCGCATAAGGAACAAATGGAATGATGGCTGACAACGGAGCTGTCCCTATCATGGAGATAAAAATAATATTCTTCTTCCCAAAACGATCTGCGAGCGGACCGCCAAAAAACGTGCCGACTGCTCCGGCTACCAGGAAAGCAAAAAGGAACAGCTGGGATTGTTTTATTGTCAGGCCATATTTATCAATTGCATAGAACGCATAGAAATTAGTCATTCCTGATATATACCATGAACGGGCGAAAATCAAAAATAGAATCAGGATTAGTGCTATTTTAATATTTTTCGGGATTCCTTTGTTTACTTGTTTGCTGGATTGCTTAACTTTTGAAGCAAGTTTCTCGAAATCCAGTTTTCGGGTATACCAGGAAGCAATATATACAAGCAAGGCAACTGCGAATGCAGCCACTAATGTGAACCATGCCGCACCGATCTGGCCAAGCGGCACAAGTATGAGTGCTGTGATCAGCGGAGCAAGTGCTTGACCTGAATTCCCTCCAACCTGGTAGATCGACTGGGCAAGTCCTCTGCGTGGTCCTGCTGCCATATATGCAACTCTTGACCCTTCAGGGTGAAAAACGGCAGATCCGAGCCCGATGAACAGAACTGAAAGTATGACGAACTCAAAGCTTGGGGCAAAAGCCAGACCTAATACACCAAACATTGTAGAGGTCAAGCCAAGTGGCAGGGCATAAGGCATCGGCTTCTTATCGGTCGCCATGCCAATCAAAGGCTGGAGAACTGAGGACACAATGTTAAGTGAAAAGCCGATTATGCCTAACTGTGTAAAGGTTAGACCCATCGATTTCTCAAGTATCGGAAACATTGCAGGTATAACTGATTGGATGGAGTCATTCAGCAAATGTACTAACCCAATGATGAAAAGAATTTTATAAGCTGTCTCGTTTTGTTTTTGTGGTTTCATTTTGACAGCTGCAGCAGATTGGCTCATGGTCGTCTCCTTTGAAAATTATTTCGATTTCCTACATTTTATTTTACAAAAAAAGTCTGCAGATAAAAATAGCTTTTCTAACGAAATATATGTTGTAATATATTTTGAGTATTGAGAAAAGATAAAAAAATAAAGGGGAAAATGGGAACGATGGAAAAAGTAGTAGAAAGATTAATGACCGATCAGCTGCTGAACAAATTTTTAAATTTATACGGACTAGAACCTGAAGTTAAAAAGCTCGGGGATTTTGAGAACTATGTATTTGAAGCCTACAAAAATGGAAAGTCCTTTATTTTAAGGGTAACCCATAGCTCACATCGAAGCGGAGAGGAAATTGCTTCAGAAATGGATTGGATGAGGCATCTGCACAAGTCTGGTTTGTCCATCCCAGAAGTTTACTCATCAATTAATGGACTATTTGTTGAACCATTGCGTGCCGATGATAGCAGTGAATTTTACGGGTGCCTGTATTCCAAGGCTGAAGGTGAACCAGTGAATGTCCGCTCTGAAAAGTTCGATTCTCAACTGTTTAAGGCTTGGGGTGAAACAACTGCGTTAATGCATCAGGCTACTAAATCCTATAAGCCTTCCGAGGGGATTAAAGTAAGGATCAGCTGGAATCAAGATGAATTGCTGGAAGTGGAAAAATATTTTCCGGCAGAGGATGCCCAATTGGTTGAAAATGCCCATGAATTGTTGGATACTCTGTCCAAGCTTCCTCAAGATCAGGATACATACGGATTGATTCATACAGATATCCACTCAGGAAACTTTTTTTACGATGGCGAGAAAATTCACGTATTTGATTTCGATGATGCCTGTTACTTCTGGTTTGCATCTGACATTGCCATTCCTTTGTTTTACTCCATTTTTTATAAAATCCCACCAGAAAAACATGAGGAAAGGCAAGAATTTGCTGATGAATTCATGACTGCTTTTATGGAAGGGTATGAAAAAGCCAATAAGCTTCCAGAAGGCTGGAAAGAGCAGCTTCCATTATTCCTGATGCTGAGGGATGTTGTTTTATATGCGGTATTGCATAAAAAAATAGCCCCTGATGACAGAGGGGAACGCTTGCTGGCCATGATGGCTGAAATAAGGGACAGGATTAAGAATAAGAAACCGATCGTAAATGTAAATTAACGCTTTTGGTTGTTTCTGGTAATCATTGAATAGACGAAGAATGTCCCACCTAAAAGGATTATAACCATAAATACAAAGAAAAGAATCCCGATTTCATCAATCATCGTGCTTAAAAAGATGATAAGAATGAGGTCTATTGCAATACCTATGAGCAGCAGAAGTTTTGGGTTCATGTGCATTCACCTGCTTTCAATTTTTTGTAAGATAATTAGTTTGAGCAAATGTCTGAAAAAAACACCAGATTCAGTTTTCTGGTGTTTTTTGGCCTGCTTTAAATTATATGAACTTTTGAATGAGATATCATTTTGAATTGCACCAAAGGCTGTGCTTGCCGTGATAAGGGTAAATGAAAGCCTTTATAATTACCCGAAAAACTATGCTTCCATTGAAAAAGGGGATAAAGTCCTATCTAATTGCCCCAAACGAAAGGTGTGCTTCATAAGTTAAATAAAGCACACCTGTAAAATACGGTACAAACCCTGTTACCATCCACGACTAG
>NZ_JBALSS010000028.1:0-4330 GCF_036967045.1 Bacillus sp. JJ1609
GAAGTTGCTACTGAAGAAGAAACAAAAGTATCTCCTTCTATTGCGAACAAAATGAAGTCTAAAGCTTACCACGCAAGTGAAAATGCTAAAGCGAACGCTAATAAACACTCCGCTGTTCATTATTCTGTAGAAGTTTCCGAAGAAGCTACTGAAGAAGTTGTTGCTGATGAAACTGCTACTGAAGAAGTAACTGAAGAAGTTGCTGCGGACGAAACTGCTGCTGAAGAAGAAGCTAAAGTAAACACTTCTGCTGCTAATAAAGCTGAGGCTAAAGCTAGTGTTAATGCAAGCGAAGTTGCAAAACAAGTTGCTGCTTTGATCTCTGCTGTACTTGCTGAAATTGAAGCAACCGAACAAGATGTTACTAAAGAAGCTACTGAAGAAGCTACTGAAGAAGTTGTTGCTGACGAAACTAATACTGAAGAAGCTACTGAAGAAGTTGTTGCTGACGAAACTACTACTGAAGAAGTAACTGAAGAAGTTGCTGTTGACGAAACTGCTGCTGAAGAAGAAGCTAAAGTAAACACTTCTGCTGCTAATAAAGCTGAGGCTAAAGCTAGTGTTAATGCAAGTGAAGTTGCAAAACAAGTTGCTGCTTTGATCTCTGCTGTACTTGCTGGCGAAGTTTCTGAAGAAGCCCCTGCTGAAGATGCTAATAAAGAAGTAATCATTGATGCAGAAACAAAGTAATTGAGTTTAGTTTTATAAGAAAAGGACTTTCACAATTTGTGAAAGTCCTTTTTTTCGGCCATTAGTGAACTAGATTCCCGGTCGTTTGCGGGTTATCCATTAACCAATTATTTTCCTCATTTGCAACAATTAACTCATTGATTTCATATGTATTATAATATTTCTCTTTTATGAATGGATCGCTTTCTACAAGGCTAATCGCTTCTTCTATGTCCTCGCAGTTCAGGATCAGCATGCCCTGTTCATTATTTTTAAATGGACCGGCAATCATCAGTTTTCCCTCCCGGCTTAAATGCCGAAGATGTTCGATGTGCAGGTTTAACAGATTGACATCAAGCTCTCCCTTGCGTTTCTCCTTTAGAATGACAACAAACTTATCCATAAATAGAACCCCAATTTCAATAAGATTTACAGTTTATTATACCATTTACCAATATCTCTCATCAGGTATAAAATATTTCTTTGTTAAAACTACCCTGATATGGGTAAATACATTTTAAGGAGTATTATTTAAGGAGGCATTTAACTTATGATCATTGTCTATATCAGCATCGCTGTCATTGTGGCTTCTCTGGCTTATCTGGGATTTGTTGCATTTAAAACCTTCAAAGCGGCGAAGCCTTCCATCGAAAGCCTACAGGAAACCGCGGCCAGGATGCAGGTTAAAACGAATGCGATCAAGCATGAAACCGATAAACTTACAATCCATCAGCAACAGCTAATGTCAGATTTTGAAGAAAAGAAAAAAGCGGTCAACACCGTCGTATTTTCGGTAAAACAAACACCTGTTGTCTTCAAAAATGCATTTGTGGCCAAGCCAGTCGCTGCTCTTGAACGTCAGTATAAAGCAAGACAATGGAAACGCAATCGCATTAACAGAATGGCGCAATCACAATCTTAAACAGGGCTCCTCGCCCTGTTTTTTTATTTCCCCTCACTAAGTGACTATCTTCCCATTTTACATTTCAATGCTTTTTCCTTTAATCAATATATTCGACTAGTCTTATGCTTTATAGCAGCTCAGTAATTTTAGGTATTTCGTACGATTGCCGAAATAATAATTAATTATTAAAATGTATAAATATACATTATTAATTATACGGAGGAATACATAAATGAAACATAAAAAAATCATTTCTGGCGTAATGGCAGCCAGTTTACTCGCTGCTTCCCCATGGACTCCCGCGCTGGCGGAGTCTTTTAATTGGAAGAATGTAAACGTGAATGAAGAACAAGATGGAAGTCTATTCAACAGTGAAAACTATGACTTTATGAAATTCTCGGAAATCGGCGTAAAGCTTGCAGAGCTTGAGAAGCAATCAAACCGCATCAAGGTGGAAGTAAAGGGCCAATCATCTACTGGACAACCTCTGTATGTCGTCACGATTGCTGCACCTGATACTCAGGGCAAGTTTGGCAAAATCCAGTCTTTAAGAAAACAAATGTTCAAGAATCCTGGAAAAGCTCAAGACTGGATTCAAAATAATCCTGACTTCAAGGTTCCGGTCATGATTAACGGTTCAATCCACGGAACAGAGTTTGTCGGCAGTGACGCAGTCATGCAGCTGATCGAGCGTTTCGCTCTTGATCATGATGACAAGACAAAAGAAATTCTCGAGAACAACATCTTAATTTTCAACGTCGTTCAAAATCCGGATGGCAGGATTAATGCCACTCGTTTTAATGGAGAGGGCATCGACTTGAATCGTGACTTCATCACGCAATCACAGCCAGAAACGCAGGAAACTGTAGCGTTAATCAAGGAATGGAACCCAATGGTCTTCCTTGATACCCATGGCTATGTTAAAGGTTATGCACCAAATAAGCAGGGACTGATTGAGCCTTGTACACCTCCACACAATCCAAACTATGAATATGACCTTTACAATAAATGGGCCTATAAACAGGCAGAGGCAATGGAAGCTCAAATCATGTCCAACAAGGACAAATTCACTGGCAGCCTCTATCAGTCAATGGAGGGAGTCTATGTCCCTCAGCGTGATGACGCTGCAGGCTGGGATGATTACCCGCCAATTTTCACGCCAATGTACGCTATGTACCATGGAGCATATGGTCATACGCTAGAGGCACCTACCAATGACCTTGACGGTGTTCAGTGGATGTATGATGCAATCATGGGTGCACTTCAATATGCAACTGATAACAAGCAGGACATGATTACCGACCAAATCGAAATGTTCAAGCGCGGTATTAATTTTGACCATCCGTTCCATGAGGAGGGCTTCTTCCCTTCAGCTTATGTACTGCCAGTAGATTCAGAAGATCCAACTGTCACTCAAAAAGCGATTGCCCACCTTCAGAAAAACGACATTGAGGTTGTTCAGGCTTCAAAATCCTTCACTGCGGACGGAAAGTCCTATCCAAAAGGAACATATGTCGTGAAAATGGACCAGGCTAAGGCAGGTCTGGCTAATACAATGCTTTGGGATGGCGAGGATATTTCCGAAGACACACCTTATATGTATGATATTTCAGCATGGAGCTTGCCAGAGCTTTGGGGATTCGAAGCAATTGCTGTGGAAGATGAGTTCAATATGACCGCTGCAAAAGTGAATCAGGTCCAAAGCCAGTGGTCAATAACTGGAAAAGGCCCATTCTTGATTCCAAATAGCTCTGTAAAGGCTGTAAATCTTGTGAATACATTACTTCAGCAAGGCATTTCTGTAAAACGGGATACTGCAGGCAATTTTTATACTGAAGCATCTGCAAATGTGATTTCGGCTGCTGTAAAACAGTCCGGGCTTCAGATTGGTACGGCCCAGGTACCTGCAGATACAGTGGACGTCTCCGATGTAAAAGTCGCCATCTTGAAAGACGGCGGAATGGGTAAAGTTCAATCACATTCCGGAACAAAACTCGCTCTCAAACGTCTCGGATTTAACGTTAGTGAAGTGACTCCTGCTGAAGTTGCTGAAAAAAGCTTAGCTGGATTCGATGTGTTTGTATACAGTGGTACAGAAAACCTAATTTCTACTACCCTATCAACAGCAAATAAGGAATTTGGTTTCAAAAGCCCAAAACAGCTCGATCAATTCAAAGCAAATCTAGATTCCTTCTTGAAGGAAGGCGGCAAATATATCGCTGTTGGTGCCGGGGCTTCTAAAGCAACAAAAACACTTGGTCTAACAGATGATCAGATTAACGTCGGCGGATCCAACAGCAATGGAATTGTAACGGTTGATTATCAAGGTTCCGGAGTAACAGCAGGTTACAGCCAGAATGATATTGGCTTCGTTTACCGCCCAGTTTGGTATACCAACACTGATAATGATCAAGTGGCTGCAACCTATGAAGATAGTTCTGACTTCTTTGTTGCCGGTCATTGGAGAGAAGACGCAAAAAAAAGTGAAGCACAAGGCAAAGCAGTAATCGTGAAAGAAAAGGATAAAGATGTCACGATGATCGGTCTTGAAGCAGGCTTCCGCGATCATACAGACTACCTGTTCCGACTTCTTTCCAACAGCATTTTTGAAAAATAAGCATTGAAAAAGCATCGGGAAGTATCCTGATGCTTCAGGCTGTAGACAAACTCGGAAAATCAAGTTTGTCTACAGCTTATTTTATTTGATCTATTTAACTAGTCTGTTGATTTCCGTTCCAGGCGCTTCGCTTTCCGCGG
>NZ_JBALSS010000028.1:4355-6440 GCF_036967045.1 Bacillus sp. JJ1609
GGAGTCTTCGCGCCTTCCACTCCAATCAACAGGGTTTCAATAAATGATCGTGAACTATATCTTTGTCGACAAACTGAAGCATGGGCTGTATCCCGATGCTTTTTTTACAGTAATTGACTTTCTATAGATAAAGTCCAGCCAAAAAGATTCCCAGTGCTTTTTCATAAATCTCATCAAACTGGGATATTGGCAGCGGATTGATTCCCGATCCCAGTTCCACAGTGAAGCCCGGACGGCGCCAATCCTGGATAAACCAGTCTTTATAGCCTGCATAGCTTTCAATTGTTTTGACTGGCTTGTAGCCGCTTACTCGGGCGAATTCATTAGCCATTGCTTCGGATTCAGGTGGCTCAAGGTTATCAAAGCCCCAATAAATCTCTTCGCCCTGGGTATGGAAAGCAATGACACGTGAAAAATCACGCCTTCTTGTCAGCTCTGCCATTCCAATTGCTTCGGGTTCGGTCAATGGGCGCTCGCCGCCATAATCCCTTGGACCTGGCTGTTTCGGGTTGCGTGCTCTTTCTAACTCCCATTTTGCCGGGAACTGATCATTCAAATCGACCCCGCGGATATTCGCCTTCCAGCCTGTAAAATCCCTGCTTCCTTTATTAAACTCGACAACCCTATCATTCCACGGATCCTCTTCAGGCGGACCATTCAAAACAAGATTTACGCCATCTGGATTAACCATAGGCACAATCGACAGAGTTGTTTGGTTATAGAAGTTCGCCATGGACAGCCCACGGATCGAAGTTTTATTCGTTACTGCAAGCAGGTAATCGTTTAAAAAAGTCATGATAATCGGAGTCGTAATCCATTCATTCGCATGGAATGAAGCATTATAATGCACTCTTTTGCTCCCTTTACCTATTAACGCTTCCGGTATCTTTTTCCCTAAAACTGAATTTCCGATGGATGGCAGCTGCATAAATGGATAGACACTCTGCAAGCGATTCAAGTCATTCGTAAGTGCAGCATAATCATAATTTTTCTTTCCCTGGACAATCCTCCAGGTAATTCTCAGAGGAATCTTGATCATCTGGCCAATGTACAACCCGTTTGGATTAATATTGCGGTTTGCCAGCAGCAAAGCATCCACTTGCAGCTTCCTGCTCTGTGCAATTTCCCATAATGTATCCCCTGCCCTGATTCTGTAATCCACTGCAGCATAGCCGGGTATCCTAACCCTCTGTCCAGCCATAAGTGCATTAGGATCCAAATCGCGGTTAGAATCTATGATCAGCTGAAGAGAGACATTAAAAACATTGCTGAAGTACCAAAAGGAATCTCCCCTTCTCACATATATATCCATAGCGCTCCTCCTGTCCTTGCTAAAGTTGCCTCTATATATATGTATGTGACTACTATTCAAAACTGGCAGGAATATTTAAGAAACATATATTTAATGAAGCTTTTTACGCATTAAATGCTTATATCCTAAGCATTTAATCCAGCCAAAAAAGCTTTGACCGCCAGCTTATAACTGTCGTCTAAATCAAGTGAGAGACCAAAGCCACCCTTCTGTTCTAGTGAAGCGAAACCATGCATAATGCTTCTCAATCCCCTTACAGCATGAATAGCAGAATCCTCCTTTAATTCAAATGGCTCGATCGTCGAAACGACCAGGTCAACAATCTTCTTTCCGGAGTAATAAACTTCTGTATCAGCAGGGTCTGGAGCAGATAATGCCGACTCGTACAAACCTGGATTTTGTCTTGAAAAAGAAAAATAGGCTTCACTGACCGCCAGCACAGCTTCTTCTCCTGGCTGTCTGCCTGCTGCCGCTGTGGCTAATCCGCTGTAAAGCTTTTCTAATGAAAAGATCGCTAGCTCTCTTTTGATTCCAGGAAGTCCGTCAAAGTGGTTATATAATGAAGGAGATTTTATCCTAAGCTTTTTCGCAAGCAATGCAAGGGTTACGTTCTCGCTTCCATATTCATTTGCAATCTCAGCTGCTGCCTGAATAATAACATTTTTCTCGAGCGCTACTTTCGGTCTTGGTGACATGTTCTTTCTCTCCTTTTATTTTAAAGCTCTGTTAAACAAGGCTGTTGATTTTCGTTCCAGGCGCTTCGCTTTCCGCGG
>NZ_JBALSS010000028.1:6593-47754 GCF_036967045.1 Bacillus sp. JJ1609
CTACAATCAACAGGTTTTTAAAAACAACATAAGGCTTTAACAGAGCCTATTTTAATAAAATGGTTTCAGCTTTCTTGATGGCTTTTTCTAGCTGTTCTGCAGGAGATCGAAGCAATTCCCCATGCCCCACTGCAAGCAGGCTCGGTTTTAGTCCTTGGATGATTCTGGCGCTTTCCAGCGCTATTTTTTTGTTCCAAGTTGCCATTGCCGGGAACGGAAACCACGGAACGGTTACGCCTGACACGGCCGTACCTCCTCTTGTCTGGAAGGCATCACCTGCAATTACTGCATTTGTCCTTACATCAAGGAATGACATGGATCCAGGTGTATGACCCGGAGTGAAAAAGGCTGTTAACGACCCAATTTTATCTCCATTCTGTAAAAGTACATCCGCCTTCGTTTTAATATTCTTAGGAATCCCGCCGCGTATCGGAGTTTGAGTTTCTGAAGGGTCCAGCGATGTATCTCCAGCTAGCAGTCGGGAATCTCTTGCTGAAATATAAACAGGGACTTGCAGCTTATCTTTCAATTTATCAAGCGCTCCTATATGGTCACCATGTGCATGGGTCAGAACAATTCTTGAGATTGGCTTTCCAATTTGCTTTGCCGCCTGCAATATAGGTTCTGCACTATTAGGCAACGCCGTGTCGATCAAAGTCAAACCATCCTCTTCTTCAATAAAATAACAATTCACCGGAAACAGTTTTGGCATAAACGTCAGTTGATATAGAAACCCTTCTTTTATCACTCTCATGAACAGGCCCTCCATTAAAACTAATATCGTTAGTTTTATTTTAACTAACATCATTAGTTTTAACAACAATAACTTTTCGACAAAAAAAGCAGAGGCCGGTTGCCTCTGCTTTCAAGTCTATTTTTTAACTTCGGTTGTAATCCCTGTCGGCGTCAAATCCATTTCACTCAGGCCAACCCACTTGGTATTATTGGCTAACTTATAGCCGAACCACAAAGCGAGGAATAACGGAATTCCGATATAGGTAACCATTATTCCCTGCCAATCAATGCTATCCCCTGTAAAAGCTTGATAGTTTTGCCCCAGGATGATGAAGATACAAAGTGCAGCAGCAAACAATGGCCCTAACGGGAACCATTTTGCCTTATAGGTTAACAGATTCATATCTCTTCCCTGTGCGATGTAGCCCTTACGGAAACGATAATGGCTGACTGCTATGCCTACCCACGCCAGAAAACCGGCAAGCCCTGATGAATTCAGGAGCCACATGAAAACTTTCCCCTCACCGAATATGGAGCTGAGGAATGCCAGAAGACCGAACGCCGTTGTAGCCAGCAAGGCATTGACCGGAATGCCATTTTTATTGACCTGTTTCAGGAACTTAGGGGCCTGACCTTCTTTTGCCATCACCCATAACATTCTTGTAGATGCATATAAACCTGAATTTCCTGCAGATAAAACAGATGTTAATATAACAGCATTTATTATAGACGCTGCAAAGGCAATGCCTGCATTTTCAAATACGAGTGTGAAAGGGCTCATTGCCACTTTATCGATATCTCCGCCAAGCAGCCTTGAATCTGTGAACGGAATAATCATGGCGATCACAAAGATTGATAGCATATAGAATAGCAAAATGCGCCAGAAAACCTGCTTGATTGCTTTTGGAAGATTTTCCTTAGGATTTTTACTTTCGCCAGCTACAATCCCAACAATTTCAGTTCCCTGGAACGAAAAACCTGCCACCATGAAAATTCCAATGATTCCAAGAATCCCATTATTAAATGGGGCATCACCAGCAGTAAAGTTTTTAAATCCTCCGACATCTCCTGACATGATACCAAAAATCATAAGCAATCCAGTAATAATGAAGGCGATAATAGCCACTACTTTAATAAGTGAGAACCAGTATTCAGCTTCACCATATTGTTTTACGGATAGAAAATTAAGTCCAAAGATAATGGTTAAGAATAATGCGCTCCAGATAAAAGATGGTGTATCGGGAAGCCAGTATTTCATTAAAATCGCAGCCGCTGAAACCTCAAGCGCAAGGGTGATTGCCCAGCTGAACCAGTAAATCCAGCCAATTGCAAAGCCAAATGCAGGGTCAACAAACTTTGTCGCATATGTACTGAAAGATCCTGTTACCGGCATATACGTGCCCATTTCACCAAGACTCGTCATAAGCAAATACACCATGAAACCGATAATTCCGTAAGCTAGCAGCGCGCCGCCAGGTCCAGCCTGGTAAATCGAAGCTCCACTTGCTACAAATAATCCTGTTCCAATACTTCCTCCGATGGCAATCATCGATAAGTGGCGGGTGCCCAGCCTTCTTTTTAATCCTGATGTGGAGAGTACTTTCTCTCTCCTAATTTCGCTTATAGCCTGTGTATCAGTAATCTGAGCTTCTCTCATAGTTTCTCCTCTCCTGTTGCTTCTTGTTAATAAAACGATGCTTGTTTGCTAACTTGTTAGTTTAGGAGTAAACTACCCGCTTTTTTTATTTCGCTAACCTGCTGATGAAAAAAGAATTTCGTTTAGCAGATTTCTCAGCAATTTTTTCTAATAAAAAAGCTGTACCAGTCCCTTTTCATGGGAAAAATAAACAAAATATTAATCTGAATAAAAATACTTATTTAAAAATTTAGAATTATAAAATATAATTTGGACATACCAAATAAAAAGGTGGGAATAAAGTTGAAAGCTATTAGGTCTATTATCATTTGGGGACTAGTCTCCGCACTCGGCGCTGCCGGCTTTGCGATGATGGCATTGAGCAGCGGAGAAAGCGTTAATGCCATCTGGCTATTAACGGCAGCAGTCAGTGTGTATGCCATTGCCTACCGGTTTTACAGCCGATTCATGGCAAGAAGAGTATTTGAACTGGATGACAACCGTAAAACTCCCGCAGAAATTAACAATGACGGGAAAGATTATGTACCGACGAATAAATGGGTGCTTTTTGGTCACCACTTTGCAGCCATCGCTGGGGCAGGCCCCCTTGTAGGTCCAATCCTGGCAGCTCAGATGGGGTATTTGCCGGGAACGATTTGGATTGTAGTCGGTGTTGTTTTAGCAGGTGCTGTCCAGGACTTCATCATCCTGTTTGGGTCCATGCGCCGAAATGGTAAATCGTTAGGTGAGATGATTAAAGATGAAATGGGAAAAGTGACAGGCTTTATTGCCATGATCGGGATTCTCGGAATCATGATCATCTTACTTGCAGTTTTAGCTTTAGTTGTCGTGAAAGCGCTCGCAGGAAGTCCTTGGGGTATGTTTACCATTGCCGCAACGATCCCTATTGCGGTATTCATGGGATTCTATATGAGGTATATCCGACCTGGACGGGTTGGTGAAGCCTCTGCTATTGGAGTTGTATTGCTCCTTTTGTCCATTTTCCTTGGGCAGACTGTTGCGGAAAATCCATCATTAGCCGCCATGTTCACTTTTAAAGGCGAAACGATTGCAATTATGATGATCATTTATGGTTTTATCGCTTCTGTTTTGCCTGTATGGATGCTGCTTGCACCGCGTGATTATTTGAGCACATTCCTTAAAGTAGGTACAATTGTAGGTCTTGCTCTTGGAATTATCATTGTAGCACCGGACCTGTCTATGCCTGGAGTAACGCAGTTCGTTGACGGTACAGGCCCAGTATTTGCTGGAAATATGTTTCCTTTCTTGTTCATTACCATTGCCTGTGGAGCTGTATCCGGGTTCCATGCGTTAGTATCATCTGGTACAACACCAAAAATGATCGAAACAGAATCTCATGCACAGCCGATCGGTTATGGTGCGATGCTGACAGAATCCTTTGTTGCAGTCATGGCAATGATCGCAGCTTGCGTCCTGACACCAGGGATTTACTTTGCGATTAACAGTCCTCCTGCTGTGATTGGAACGGACGCTATCCAGGCTGCCCAAACAGTTACGAGTTGGGGATACACGATCACACCGGATGATATTACAAACCTCGCTAATGATGTAGGAGAAGAAAGCGTTCTCTCACGTACTGGTGGAGCGCCGACTCTGGCAATTGGTATGGCCGTGATTTTCTCTAAAGTGATTGGCGGAAAAGCATTGATGGCTTTCTGGTATCACTTCGCCATCCTATTTGAGGCTCTGTTTATTTTAACGACAATTGACGCTGGTACTCGTGTGGGCAGATTTATGATCCAGGATATTATCGGAACGGCTTACAAGCCATTCGCCAGGACCGATGCCTTGATTCCTAACATTATTGCTACCACTCTTTGTGTACTTGGATGGGGATATTTCTTATACCAGGGTGTCATAGATCCGCTGGGTGGAATCAATACCCTCTGGCCACTGTTTGGAATCGCAAATCAGATGCTCGCAGCAATTGCCCTATTACTTGGTACGACCATATTGTACAAAATGGGTAAAAAAGCGTATGTCTGGGTTACGCTCGTCCCAACTACATGGATTTTAATCGTAACAATGACAGCTGGATGGCAGAAGCTTTTCCACGATAATCCTAAAATCGGTTTCCTTGCTCACTCAAAAGTATTTAAGGAAGCCTTGGATGGAGGAAAGGTACTTGCACCTGCCACTACTCCAGCACAGATGAAACAGGTGCTGGTCAATGATTATGTCGATGCAGGATTAACTGCCTTCTTCATGATCGTCGTCATCACTGTCCTGATTTCAGCCATTAGAATCTGGATGAAGGTTTTAACCAACCAGAAGCTAGATCTTCACGAAGATCCTTACGTGCCACGAAATGAAGGTGACTTAAAGCATTATGCTTAATCGTCTTAAGAGTCTTTTTCATTACAGGAAACAGTTCATCAGCCTGCTTGTCGGTGTGCCCAGCTACGAAAAATATGTTGAGCACATGGCAGCCCATCATCCTAAAGAACCTGTTAAATCAAGAAAAGAGTTTTTCTGTGAAGCACAGGAGTCAAGGTACAGCGGCAAAGGCGGCAAGGTTTCACGCTGCTGCTGAACAGTAAAACGCAAGCGCCTCGTTTGGCGGAACTTACTAACAAACTAGTAAAAACAAGCCTGCATCTCTGTGATGCAGGCTTGTTTTATTCCTATTAACCTGTTATTCAACCGTTTGAATGAATTATAAAACCTTGCTCAAAAATGCTTTAGTCCGCTCATGCTGCGGATTTTCAAAGAGATTTTTTGGTTTGTTTTCTTCAATGATCAAGCCCCCGTCCATAAAAATGACTCTGTCCCCTACTTCCCTGGCAAAACCCATCTCATGGGTGACAACAACCATTGTCATTCCTTCGCGGGCCAGCTGTTTGATCACTTCGAGCACTTCTCCGACCATTTCTGGATCAAGTGCCGAGGTAGGCTCGTCAAACAGCATGATTTTCGGCTCCATCGCAAGTGCCCTCGCAATGGCTACACGCTGTTTCTGGCCTCCTGAAAGCGAAGACGGATATGCATCTGCCTTGTCCTCCAAGCCTACCTTTTTCAAAAGCTCCATACCTTTGGCTCTTGCCTTCTCTTCGGAGATTCCGCGAACCTTTAAAGGAGCCAGCATGATGTTTTCCATCACTGTCTTATGAGGGAAGAGGTTAAAATGCTGAAAAACCATTCCTACATTCTCTCGCACTTTATTAATGTTGATGCCTTTATCGGTGATGTCCATCCCCTCAATCAGCACATGGCCGTCCGTAATTTTTTCAAGTAAATTGATGCAGCGCAGGAAGGTTGATTTTCCTGAACCAGAAGGTCCTATGACAACCACCACCTCCTGTGGCTTTACTTCAACATCAATCCCATTCAATACCTTGTTATGGCCAAAGGATTTCTGCAGGTTTGCAACTTTTATCATTCTGTATCAAGCCTTCTTTCCAGACGATTTAGCAGGAAGCTAAGTGAAAGTGTCAGTATGAGATAAATAACTGCTGCAGTCAGATATGGCTCCCAAACCCGGTAATACTGCCCGGCCATTGAACGTCCCCAGTACATAATTTCTGGAGTGGCAATGACCGCTGCGAGCGAGGATTCTTTAATCAGGACAATAAATTCATTGCCAAGCGGTGGAATCATTCTTTTAAATGCCTGAGGCAAAATAACGTATCTCATCGCTTGTACGTGGCTCATTCCGAGTGAACGGGCGGCCTCCATCTGTCCTTTGTCAATCGACTGGATTCCCGCCCTGAAAATTTCAGCAATGTATGCAGCCGCGTTCAGGGAAAGCGCGATTATCGTAGCGATAATCCCATTCGTTTCCCCCACGAACATCGGTACCACACCAAAGTGAATCAATAAAATTTGCACAAATAACGGCGTCCCCCGGAAGAAGGTGATGTACCAGTCAAACGGCCAGGCAAGCAGCTTCCGGCGCTGCATCTTGCCAAGCCCGATAAACAGGCCAAGGATTGTCCCAATTGCAATCCCCGCCAGAGAAAGCCCGATGGTTACTAGTGTTCCTTTTAATAGATAAGGAGAATATTCAAGGATAATATCAAAACGAAAATCCATAGCTTGACCCCCAAAACTGGAATGCTAATACTTCGAAAATGATCAATTCTTATAGAGTCCAAAAACTATTAACGTGCCCAACAAGGAAAAAATTGAATCCAGCAAGTGAAAAAAACAGCTTCAACAATTAAAAAATGAATCCAGCAAGTGAAAAACCGACTTTAAAAAGTAAAAAAACACTTTAAAACGCGAATTCCACGATTAAACAGATTAATCGATCCACTATTAATAGGCCCCCATTATTAAAAAATGCGTAACACTAGTTTAAGAGTTACGCATCTTGGCTGGTTGTTTGTTTCCCAATGTTATTTTGATGCTTTTTGTGCTTCCTTCAGCTTTTCCATATTAGGCTTTTGCCCGAACCATTCCTGATAGATTTTCTCATATGTGCCATTCTCGAATACCTTTTCGATCGCTTTATCGAAATCCGTTTTAATCTCAGTTCCTTTTGGGAACAAGAGGCCGTAAAATTCCGCATCAAAGCTGCCGCTGTCTTCAATGACCTTCAATTTTTCCTTCGGGTTATTTTTCGCATACACCTCAACCACTCCGTTATCTGCAACGACGGCATCGGCTCCTCCACTCATCATTTCCATGATGGCAAGGTTGTTGTTTTCGAATTTTTTGATATCCTCATTATTCTTTCCCAGGAGTTTATCCATTGCTTCCTGGCCAGTTGTGCCATTCTGGACGGCAACCACCTTCCCCTTCAGATCGGCCGCACTTTTAATATCGCTGTCTTCGCGAACCAAAATCTTATTGGTTGATAGGAAGTAAGGCAACGAGAAATCATAGGTCTGTTTTCTGTCATCATTTATCGTTATGGATGAAATAGCTATGTCAGCCCGCTCGCTTTTAATTTCTACAAAAATAGGATCCCAGCCGACGTGTTCAATCTTCAGTTTATAACCTGCTTCTTCCGCAACCGCTTTTAGAAAGTCGATATCGAAACCAACGATTTTATCGCCTTCCATGTATTCAAACGGTGCATAGGCTGCATCTGTCACGACACGAAGTTCCTTCTTTTCCCCTTCAGACCCTGTGCCGCTCGTTTCGCTAGTCTTGCTAGTGCCACAGGCAGAAACTATTAACGCTGTAACCGCCATCAGCACAATTGCAAATAATCTTTTCTTCATCCTTGTTGCCTCCTCTTTTATAAAAAACATGCCCAAAACTTTTAGTAATTTATATGTAACAATGCGGGCTTGTATTACCCGAGGAGACTAAGAAAAATCAATAAGGAAAACTTATCTAAAATTATTCAAATCTTGGAATTTCCTTATCTTACCTATTAATTTAAAATGAAAGAAAAGGAGGGATTCATTTGGCATTCAAATTTAAAGCAATTGACCATGTACAGCTGGCTGCCCCAAAGGGTTCAGAAGACAGTGCAAGGAAATTTTTTGGAGAAATATTAGGTTTTGAAGAAATTGAGAAGCCTCCAGTGCTGAAAAAAAGAGGCGGCGCATGGTTCAAATACGGCATCTGCCAGATCCACGTCGGCATTGAGGAACCGTTCGTACCTGCACAAAAGGCGCATCCAGCCTTTGAATTAGAGAATATTGAAGGATTGAAACAGCATTTAGCTGCAGCGGGTGTTGAATATATTGAAGACGATAATCTGCCTGGGGCCAACCGCATTTACGTTCAGGATCCATTTGGGAACAGGATCGAATTGCTGGAGTGGGTTTAATTAATCATTAAATTCTTGCTTGCTTGTTTGCTTGGTTTTCAATCACACTAAAATTTGGTATAATATTTAGAAAAGCGAAATATTCGTACCAAGAAAGAAGTGTTGATGGAATGACCCAGCAACAAAAGGCAAAACGCAACTTAATCATCATGTGGTTTGCGAATTTCTTTATCGCCGGCAGCATGACAATGGTTATGCCTTTTCTCTCCTTGTATATTGAAACGTTCGGCGATTTTACGGAAAAGTATGTTCAGAACTGGTCGGGAATTACGTTCAGCATAACCTTTGTCACTGCATTTCTATTCTCTCCGGTCATTGGCAGGATGGGTGACCGGTTTGGACGAAAAAAAATCCTCATCTTCATGGCTTTCGGTATGGGATTATCGATTTTCCTGCTTGGCTTTGCACATTCAGTTTGGCAGCTATTTTTACTGAGAATGTTCATGGGCTTGTTCTCAGGATTCATCCCAGTCTCCCAGGCGCTCATTTCCACTCAGACACCGAAGGAACACGCTGGCAAGGTATTGGGAACCTTGCAGACAGGAAGCATAACAGGCTCTCTGCTTGGGCCGATGATTGGCGGCGTGCTGGCTGATTCCTTAGGATATGCTGCCACCTTCCAATCCACATCCATCTTTATCCTCCTGTCCGGCCTGTTAGTTTTCAAGGTAATGGAACACAGAATCGAAATTAAAAAAGGGACGAAGACGAATTACAGCCGCAAAGAAGTGCTTCAGCATATTCTTAAAAATCCAATCATGGTGAATGTTCTTTTGATGTCGATGCTTGTCCAGATTGCCCATTTCAGCATTCAGCCGATTTTATCCCTGTATGTCGGTGAATTGCATGGACATGTAAATCTTGCATTCTACTCCGGAATTGCCTTTTCAGCCGCAGGACTGGGTAATTTAATGATGGCAAGAAAATGGGGACAGATCGCGGATAAGATCGGTTATATCAAAATCCTTGTCATTCTTCTGTTTTTATCGGCCATCGTTTATTTGCCGGGCGGTTTCGTCGAGAATATCTGGCAGCTTGTCCTGATTCGTTTCCTGCTCGGAATCACAATCGGCGGCATTATCCCGGTCAGGGTCGCCTACATTAGACAGGAAGCACCGATTGCGATGCAAGGCGAGGTCCTCGGCTACAATACGAGTCTTCGTTTCTTTGGGAACATTATCGGCCCAGTGCTTGGCGGTTTTCTCGCTGGTTACTACGGATTCACTTCCGTTTTTATCGTAACGAGCGGACTATTGCTGGTGAGCGGACTCGTCCTGTATGGATCGATGCAGCGTAATCCACAGTATGTGAAGGAAACCTTTTAAAAAAATAACAGACTGCCTCACAGCATATTTTGTGAGGCAGTCTTTTTTTTTAACGCATTAACGCACTGGGGGTCAGACCCCCAGTGCGTTAATTTACTAAAGTGATCTTGGAAACGCAATCATTTTTCCTAGATAATTTTTCTATTGCCTAAACCATTTATTTTATGTAAATTTAGCAAGTATGTCTAAATGGAGGTTACAACATGAATAACTCAAAAACAACGCAACAAATTCAAATTACTACTGCTGATCCTTCTGCTCTTGGGCTCTTTGGACTGGCAATGGTGACACTTGTGGCATCTTCTGCAAAGCTGGGTTGGACAGACGGAGTCTCTTTCGTTCTGCCTTGGGCAATTTTTCTCGGGGGAATCGCCCAATTATTCGCAAGTGTCCAAGATGCTAAACATAACAATACCTTTGGAACGACAGCCTTTGGCGCATTCGGTTTATTCTGGCTTGGCGTTGGTACATCATGGCTGATTCAATATGGAGTATTTGGTGAGGCCGCAGCCGCAGCTGCTGATCCAAAGCAACTGGGAATCGCATTTGTTGGGTACTTGATTTTCAGCTTGTTTATGACAGTTGGAGCTATGGAAACACATAAAGTTCTGTTTATCATTTTTGTTCTGATTGATTTTCTATTTATCGGCCTTTCACTTTCTTCATTAGGAATTGCCCCGGAAGCGATGCATAAATTAGCTGCTGTTTCCGAACTGCTGATTTCGATTGCCAGCTTCTATGGATCCGCAGCTAGTGTATTGAATACTCATTTTGGAAAGGTGACACTTCCTGTCGGCAAGCCATTTGGAATTTTCAAATAAGCTCTTTCGTGATAATTTGAACACTAAGACCTTATTATGTTCAAACCATCGGAAAAAATTAAGCACAGCGTATTTTAATAATGCGAAAACAATTAATAGAAAAAGATAGATAAGCCCAAACTTATCTATCTTTTTTTTAAGTATTGCGCTTATTCATCCCATCTTGGGGAACAAATACTTTATAGATATACATACGAAACAAACATTGTCGGCAAAATTAAATTTTAGATAAAAAGATTTTAACCACCTTTGTCATTTATCCTTATAACAATAATTCAAATCGGGTGATCACATTTGGAAGTACAAGCATTGCACGAGGTTGAAAAATTAGCCTTAAAAAAGCAAAAGATCTTTAAGCAGAGTAAAGTTAGATACTTAGCCAGGGCTGCCCTGGCTTCAATGTTCATTGGATTTGGAGTAATCGTCGCCTTTAAAACAGGTAATTTTTTTTATTCGGAGCATTCTCCGTTTGCTTATCCAATGGCTGCCATTACTTTTGGTGCCTCGATCATTCTGATTGCATACGGTGGAGGTGATTTGTTTACGGGGAATACTTTTTATTACACCTTTGCAGCACTAAGGAAGAAGATGGCGTGGGCACAGGTGGCCAAGATGTGGGTATTCAGTTATATTGGCAATATTATTGGAGCTGCCGCTTTTGCTTTTCTTATCTACACGACAGGACTATTTAATGACCCGTCGGTGAATGGTTTCCTGTTGAGCGTAGCAGAAAAGAAAACACTCGCTCCGACAATGGAGCTCTTTTTCAGAGGAATCCTTTGTAACTGGCTCGTATGCCTGGCGTTTTTCCTGCCGATGTCGATGAAGGGTGACGGTCCCAAAATGTTCGCGATGATGCTTTTCGTCTTTTGCTTTTTCATCTCTGGCTATGAGCATAGCATCGCTAATATGTGTACATTCGCAATCAGCATGGTGATTGACCAGCCTGAGTCCGTTACTTTTGCAGGTGTAATCCATAATCTCATCCCTGTCACGATAGGCAACCTGATTGGCGGCGGGGTCATGATGGGCTGGATGTACTATTATGCCAACAAGCCGTTTTTTGAGGATTGATGAATGAACACAGCCTGATTTATGATGAAACTGAAATGGTTTCATCTTTTTTTTCGAATAAAAAACCTGGATATTTCCTCATATCCAGGTGAGTTTGATAGCTTCATTTCCAGGCTGACAAGTATGTTTTTCGATATTTCGAACTTCTTCAGTCTCAATCAATTCCAGGGCAGTTTGTTTAATCTGTTCATACGTTCAGGTGATCATCCAGTTTTTTCAACCCTGCCATCATGTCATAACGAATCAAGGTATATTTACTATTTTCATTGTGGACATCCATTCATTAATAGAAATACTTCTATGTTTTACCTCAGTGTTTTTGCTTGTAATAAGTGATGCCAAGAGCAAATGCAAGCACGGTTCCCTTTACAATATCCATCGCATAATAAGGAACTGACATCATGACCAGCCCATTTTGGAGAATTCCAATCAGTACGGCGCCGATGAAGGTACCGAACGCATTGGGCTTGCCTGCTCCCAGAACGGAAAAGCCGATGAAGGCAGCCGCTACGGAGTCCATTAAATACGGAGATCCAGCACTGATTTCCGATGTCATCACGCGGGATGCGAGAACAATCCCTCCAATAGCAGCAAACAATGCTGATAAAAGGTATGCCGCTGTCTTGTAACGGTTTACCGGTATCCCTGACAGTCTCGCAGCCTCTTTATTGCCGCCAATCACATACATATAGCGACCATGCTTTGTATAGGTCAGGAATATATGGACGACGATAACAGCTACAGCCATGATGAGGATGATCCAGGGCACCTGGCCGATTTTAGCAAAAATAGCGCTGATCGTTCCTGTAGAAAAGCTGCCATCAGGCATAATCATATTTTCTGAAACGGTGGCACCCTTCGTATAGGTGAGGGCCGTTCCTTGAATGATGAACATCATCGCCAGCGTCATCAGCATATCAGGGATTTTCAGTTTGACGATCATGAATGAATTGATTGCCCCGACAATCAGTGCAGCGGCAATTGCTGACAGAATCGCAATCAGCGTATTCTGCGAAAACCAGACAAACATTGAGATCACTACTGCGTTTGATAGTGATGCCACAGAACCGACAGACAAATCAAAGCCATCAACGGTTAACGAAATCGTAATGCCAATTGCTATGATGGTCACGATCGAAATCGATCTTAATATATTGATTAAGTTATCTCCATTGATAAAAGAAGGGTTCGCAGCCGCAAAAATGGCTATTAGGACAAAAATAGTCAGGATGGTCCCATACTTATATAAGAACTGGAACAATTCGAATGTCTTTTTCGGCTGTGTGTTTTGCTGCAAAGGGAGTTTGGCGTCCATCCTATCTGCCTCCTGTTGAATAAAATAATAGTTCTTCTTCGGTTGTCTTTGCCGTTTCAAGCTCTTTGACCGGCTCACCATCATAGAGGACATAAACCCGATTCGTGATCCCGATGATTTCTGATAGCTCAGAAGAAGCATAAATAACACCTTTCCCCTGGTCAGCCAGTTTTACAATCAATTCAAAAATGTCCCTCTTCGCACCCACGTCCACACCTTTTGTGGGTTCATCAAAAATGTAAACCTCAGCATCTGCGATCAGCCATCTTCCAATCGCAACTTTTTGCTGGTTGCCCCCTGAAAGATTTTCAACCTTTGCCGACTCTGTGGGTGTCTTGATTCCTAATGCGCTAATGTATTCCAGCGCTGTGTTCTTTTCGGCGCGTCTGTCGATAAAACTTAAGAACCTCGTGAATTTTTTCAGGTTAACGGCAGTCAGGTTTGAGGTGACTGATTCAGATACAAGAACACCCTCCTTGCGTCTTTCTTCGGGTACAAGGGCAATCCCAGCCTTTACGGCGGCATGCGGACTGTTCAGCCTAAGGTTTTTTCCTCGCAGCTTCACTGTACCTGTAACATTGGGAACAGCTCCAAACAAAGCCTTGCACAATTCAGTTTTACCTGCTCCAACCAGGCCGGCGACTCCGACAATTTCTCCCGCTTTTACATGAAGCCGGGTGTTCCTGACTTTATCTCCATCGCTCAGGCCATCTGCTTCAAGAAGAATTTCTCCGGTCCCGCTTTTCAGTAGCGGAAATTGGTCCTCAAGCTTGCGTCCAAGCATGTATTCAATCACCTGGTTCGCATTCACGTCAGAGATTTTCTTTCTAACAACAAACTCTCCGTTCCGCATGACAGTCAGTTCATCGCACAGTTCAAAAATTTCCGGCATCCTGTGGGAAATAAACACAATTCCTACACCCTTTTTAACGAGATCACGGACAATCCTGAACAGTTCCGTTGTTTCTGTATGGCTTAAAGGTGCTGTCGGCTCATCCAAAATTAAAAAGGTACAGTTGCTGGAAATTGCCCTCGCAATTAGCACAAGCTGCTTCTCGGCAAGAGTCAGCTCACCGGCCAGCTTCTTCACAGGAATATGAAGATTCATGCCGGATAGGATTTCTTCCGCTTGTTTAAAAAGCAGCTTCCAATTAATCCAATGCTTGTTTTCCATGTTCTGCACAGTCTGGTTCAGCATAATGTTTTCAGCCACTGTCAGCGAAGGAATGATCGCCGTATCGACCTCCTGGTACACCGTCTGGATTCCATGCAGCTGTGCATCTCCAGGCATATGGATGTCAATATTCTCTTCATTAAGGAAAATCTCGCCCGAATAATGTCCATAAGCTCCGGATAGCACCTTCATCAAAGTAGATTTACCGGCTCCGTTTGCCCCGATTAAAGCATGGATTTTCCCTGTTTCCGTGACGAAATCCACATGGTCGAGTGCCCGAACTCCAGGAAAATCAATTGTAATGCTTTTCATCTCAAGTTTCTTACCTGCCATACCGGAACCCCCTCTTCTATTAATCTGCAAAGCAGACACTCTCTTTAGGATGAGAGTGCCTGCAGATGTAGAGATTAATTTGTTGTCAGATATATTAGTGCTTTTTGCAATTAAAATGAACCATTTAACTCTGTAATGGAATCCCAATCGGTAGTAATAAAACTTCTTAAACATAAGGCTTTATTTCTTGTAGTGATCCTTTAATTTCCTCATCCAATCTTCTTCAAATGCATCTGATTGTCCCCAGCCTTCAATGATGTCTGCAAGATTGACCATGTTGACTGCATCTTTTGACTCCTGAAGTTTTTCCTGTGAGATCAGCGCTGCTTCAAGGTCATAAGTTGGAGGTGTATCTTCCCCTGCAAGCTTTTTCGCTAGGATTCTCATATTTACTGCGCCAATTAATTTAGGATCTACTGCTGCAGTATATTTCCACGAGCTGCCTTCTCCCTGGATTTCCTGAAGATCCGCGTTGGAGACGTCGATTCCATAGATTTTGATTTCATCGCGGCCGGCTTCCTTAATCGCACGGGCAGCACCAATTGCGAATGCATCCCAAGTTGCAAAAATCGCATCGATTTCCCCTTTAGGGTGTTTGTTCAGCATCGCTGCTACCGCGTTTTGAGTTTGGACGCTTGTATCGGCAGCTGCCACTCCGAATCTCTCAACCTCTTTAATTCCAGGGTTAGACTTCAATGTTTCCTGATAAACTTTATTTCTTCTCACCATTGGCGGAAAACCGTCAACCCAAAGGTAGACAATATTCGCTTTACCATTTTGTTCTTTTACGAGCTGATCTAGAGCTAGCTTTGCAAGTGCTTCATCATCCTGAGATGTAAGGGTGACCCCATCTACCTGTGCAATGTCTGCATTCGAGTCAAATGTAACAACACTCTTTCCCTTTTCAACAAGCTTTTTGACATCATTCACCGTAGCTGCATCGTCGCCGTGTGATATGAGGAATCCATCATAATCCTGCTGAAGCGCCTGGTTGATCGCATCATGGAATTTTGCCGTATCGCCATTTGCGGTGAATACGTCCACCTTAAACCCTAACGCTTCTCCCTCCGCTTTAGCGCCAGCTAAATACTGAGCAGTATGGTCATCGCCGCCAATCTTGCGGATGACCTTGATTTTCACTTCTTCTCCTTTAGCAAAGCGATCAGGAACACCTTCAACCGGTCCGCTCGCCGTCTTTGTTTCTCCACCGCCGCAGCCTGTCAGCAAAAGCGCTGCCGAAACTGCTGTTAAAAATACCTTTTTCAAACCATTTCTTTTCATCTCTTTTTCCCCCTTTAAAAATGATTTGCTTTTTCCAACCATATAAAAAAACCTCTCCAGAAAAGAGAGGTTTCATCAGCGTAAAAGAACAGACGGATTCTTCCTCCCTTATCTTTCAAAACATAAAAATGTTTTGCAGGATTTAGCACCAATTCCGTATGGAACGGTTGCCGGGCGTCACAGGGCCAGTCCCTCTGCCACTCTTGATAAGAGAATTTCTTTATTCAGTTAACGGAGCAAATCGATAAACTTACTTTAATCTCCTATACTCATATTGTCAATATTATTTCGAAAATTAAATTTTTATTCGTTTATTTGCTATAAACCTCTTTGACTGAATAAAAAAAAGAAAGATTCCCAATCAGGAATCTTCCTTTTCCAAGTTATTCCCCTCTGCCTGCCGCTGTCATCCATTCATATTGACGAAGTTTTACTTCATACAGTGTCAATGGATCGCGATACAACTCAGGGTTTACCCTCATTTTTTCAAGCTCATTCTTGCCATATTCAATTTCTGAACGTGCCTCTTCAACGGCCTGCTCAAGAGCAATGAAAGGCTGCTTGAAGAATAGATTAACATCACGTTCAATCGATTTTTCGAAAATCTCGAATTGCTGAAGGAACTTGTTCGCAATTGAAACGGCGATTTCATAGTAATCTTCGGTTTCAAGATAGGTTTTATAACGGTTGTACAGCATGTTATTATTTTGCGGCAGCACTCCAAGAAGCTTACCAGCACTCTTTAAAAAGAACTGCTGAGGGGTCGATCTGTGCATGATATTGACCTTTTCATAATAGACACCATTCGTCATCCGGTCAGCATCGCGGCGCCAGTCATCGAGCACTCTGAAATCACATTCGAGCTTAATCCGTTCATCCCCATACATCGCATTGAAGCTTTCAGCCATTTCATTCAGGTAGGACTGGCTATGGCCGAATTCATCTTTTGAAAATTGTACCCAGCCTTCTAGAGATTCATGGAACTTAGGCAGCACCGTGTTGTCTAGATACTCCTGGATTCGTATATTCATTTCTTTATCAATCTCATCATGGAGCCTTCCAAAATCGCTGTCTTCCGTCACTAAATCAGTACAGCCGCGAAGCAGTTCCGGAATTTTCTCGATGATTTCAGCGCGGGTATCGTCCTTGATTTTGCGGAACGATTTTTGGATAGAGCGTGATTTTTCCTCTTCAATATCTCCCAGCTGATTGATGGCTCCATTCAGCTTACCAACCATTTCTTCATTCCAGCTGATGGATTCCATATGGTTATTTTCAATTTCAATTCGTTTATCAAGCAAATAAGTGATTGCCCTTCTGACAAAGAATTGCAGTTTGGAAGTTCGCTCTTCTTCGAAGTTCATAGCGTTTCGATTTGTTTTGATAAATTCAGAGAAATCCTTTAGCTGCTGCTGCTTTTCATAATTTGAAGAGAAGGCAAACATTTTAGCTTCAGGGTAATATTGGCTGATTTCAGACCATGTATTATCAAATACTTCAATCGCTTCCTGCTGGCTGTAGATGACATCCATTTTATTCAAAAGGAAGTGGATCGGCAGGTTAGGAAAGTATTCCGAAATCTTCGAAAGGATATCTCTTTCCCTGTCTGTGAATGGGTCATTCGCATTCAGGACAAACAGTAAGCTATCTGCAAAACGCAGGTAATTGAACAGCGGATGCTTGTCATAATTATTGCGGTTGACTCCTGGTGTGTCGATTAAAGTGAGTTCATGCTCACGCAGGAACGGGAACTGGGCTTTAAAATCAATAACGGTTTCGTTCTTATGCGTTTGGCGGCGTACTCCAGCCACTTCCTGAAAATCATTTACATCCGTAATTTCACGTACAACTGAATCAGTAATCTCCAAGATCTCGGTATTTTGCTGATCGTTGAAACGAATGACAGCGGCTGTTGGCGCAGTAATTAGCTCTTCGCCAATGATTGTATTTACAAAAGAAGACTTTCCATTTCCGGATATGCCTGCAACCAATAGGTTATGGACATTGGACTCGTTCAGCTCCTGCACCATCCACTTGATCCGGTTGCCGACTTCGATTTCATGCTCTTCGGCCCACTTGATGATTGTCGTGAACAGGTTCATGCTATCCTCATAGCCATCGTGGTAATCACGCGAATTCAAGATGAGCGTCTCTGCATCATGGATAGCAGCGCCACTGATCGTTGATGGGAACACTTCGTTCCAGGCAATGATCGATGATGCTGAAACCAGGCTATTAGCCTGACTCGTGATCTTCAGCCAATTAGTAAGCATATCTGGAATCAAAGGTGAAATTTCCTTGATTAGCCGATCGCCATTAATCAATTCAAAGTAGGCATCCTGGTATACAGCCGAAAGCTGATTCCAGCCATCCCTTCTGTTTCCATCCATTCCACTGAACAGATGATTGAATTCTCGCAGCCATGTCATATAGGTTGTCTGGCCCCTGTAGCTTTGCCATAGTGAAACAGCCAGCCGTTCAAAACGGCTGCGGTCTACCTGGAATAATACAGATAAAGCCGTGTTGAAATATGCAGGTTCGAATGAGCTTGTATTTCCTTGATCGACATACTGCGTCAACACATCGAACCAGCGTGGCGAACCAGTGCGCACCCCTTCATTGACAGCCAGTTCAACAGCATTATCCCAATCGTGGTGCTCTTCAAAAAAGGCACGCGCAATCTCGGTCACTCCAGGATAGTCAGGATCCAGCGCCACAGCTTGCTTAATGACAGCTACCGCTTTGTCTAAACTTCCCTGTTCTATGTAAAGGGATAATAGCTGCAAGCCGCTTTCAATTCTCAAGACAGTGCTTTCTGTCTGGATGGAAAGATACAGATCCTCCGCAGAAGGCAGCAGGCCAAGCTCAAGAAACGCGTCGCCCATGTTCTTCTTCGCCCATGGCTCCAGCTCATTCGTGATGTTTTCCCATTTAAAGATCGCTGCTTCAAAATCCTTATTATGAAAATAAACCTCACCCTGTGCAAAACGAATGTAGGACAAATCAGGCATATCATTCTTTTGTTCAGCAAGGTACAGTTCTCCAAGCACGCGGACCGGATGGACTCGTTCTTCCGATCCCATATATGTTTCAAAATACGACTTTTTGATTAGTTGCTCCTCAAATGTCATGTCCTTCCTCCGACCTTATCATAATATGAATCAATAAAAAGAGCCCTCAGACTCCTTCAGGCAATTAAAGTAATCTTCTTAACATTTCCTTTTTCCTCAAGGCACCCGTCTTCAAACCTTATCATTGTATTCTATCAAACATATTTTCATTCAAGATTTCAGTTCTCTTTCAGTTATGCTACAAGCATTACGAAAATTGTAACCTTCTTAATATATCATCCAATAAAATACCATTTAACACTTTAAAGCGCTGGGGGTCTGACCCCCAGTGCATTAATGCGGTGATTTGTTGAGGGTCTGACCCCCAATCAATTAATGCGGTGATGCGGTGGTTTGTTGGGTTCCTTCTATATCTTTCGAACTATATCGGGGTTTTCTGGGGTAGGAATGAAGTTTGTCACACCGCTGATAGGGCAATATCATTATAATTGGTTTATATGATCGTTATGAAAGGGTGAATGTGATGCTCATATTGAAGGTTATGGGTGCTCCTATTGAACATATACAATCAGAACATATTAAGAAGATCGGCGGCAATTATTCTGTTTATCGAGGTAATAAATCCCTGGCTACCATCAAGGGCACTGAAAGTGAAGTCGAATTCCAGATTGACCCGTATCTTGACTTGGATGAATTTCAGTTTTTAAGAGACATTTTTCTTGAGCTTAGCTTTGGAAATGAGGCGGCGATCGACGAAAGGGGCTGCCAGCTGGGGTATCTTGAAAATGGTGAAAAAGCGTACTTGATAAAAAACTGGGAAGAGTGGAAAGCATTCTTGATGAAAGCAAAGCTTAAGACTCTTGAAGGGCAGAATGTCCAAGCTTTGAATAATGTTGGCGAGGAACTCGGATCTGGACTTCTCGCTGAATACGACATCTCGATAAATCCTTTCCGCATCACCAGCTGCACATTGATCACTCTGTTCGGCGAACGGATATTTGAAGGGGAAAATATAAGGATTGTGCCGACGAATCAGTTTAGCTAAATCTTGCTCATCTGCGTGAACATAAATAACGCCATAATAAAAAGCAGCTGGGATTCCCGCTGCTTTTCATTTACTTCTTATACTCTGCTTTTTTCCAAAAAAAGAATGCTCCCGTAGCTAATAAGGTAGAAACCAGCGCCACAGCTACAGCGATGTAGACACGCTCATCTTCATGCCCGTAATATCCCTCGATTGCATTTGAAAGGGAAACGACATTGAAAGCAAGGAACAGGAAAATCGAAATGAATGCTGCCCTTCTTTTATTCATGTCTTAATTCCCTCCCAACTGCAAATACCTTGCCATCCTTAATTTCAAGAAGGATTTTTGGCAATTCTCGCTGCGGCGGCCCTGCCATTGGCTGCCCGCTATCCACATTGAAATAACCTTTGTGGCATGGGCACAGCAGTACATTCTCCTTATGCTCGTAAAAGACTGGACACTGCAGATGTGTACACTTATTGTTATAAGCCACAAATTTATCATCAGGTGTTCGGACTAAAATCGCTGGCTCATTTTTCGTAGGATAGTTAAAGTTCCTTGACTCACCAATCGCTAAATCTTCAATGTCGGTGATCTCCACTCTTTTTACCTCACCATTTTCATCGCGCAAAAACGTGAAGATGCCAAATGGTGTCGTTGCAAGACCGATTGCAACAGTTGCACCAAAGGAGGCTTTCAAGAATGCCCTTCTATTCAAATGGACATCATCTTTCCTGTTCAGGTTTTCAATCAGCTTAATCATATCCTTGTCATCTTCATGATTAGACTGTTTCTTTTTATCATCATTCATGACCAAATCCTCCTGCTCATAGAGTTCATTGCACGATTAAAATTTCGCGTCGATTCTTTCTGCCAGGTTAAGATATTCCTTAAATAAAAGACTATTTTCCTCAGCAATGGCTGGCGTTTCACTGTTTTCATCGGCTTCCTGGATTGGCAGCTGAACCAGCAATTCCGTACCTAGCTGTGCAGCAAGCTCTTCACCGCCGCCTTTTCCAAAAATGAAATACTTCTGTTCGCTATCCTCTGGCTTAAAGTAGGACATGTTTTCAACAACGCCAATCACTTCATGCTTGCTCTTGATTGCCATTGCTCCTGCTCGTTCTGCAACAAAAGATGCAGCCTTATGAGGAGTCGTCACAACAATTTCCTTGCTCTGCGGAATCATCAAGTGCATATCAAGCGCCACATCGCCAGTGCCAGGAGGCATATCCAGAATGAAGTAATCCATTTCTCCCCAAAGGACATCTTCGGTAAAATGCTGAATCATCTTGCCGAGCATGGGCCCGCGCCAGACAATCGGCTCGTTATCCCTCACAAGGAAGCCCATAGACATGACCTTTATTCCGTTCGCTTCAACCGGGATGATTTTTCCGTTGAATGTTTTTGGCTTTGAATCTATATTAAGGATTTTCGGTACACTGAATCCGTATATATCAAGATCGATTATGGCAACTGACTTGCCTAGTTTTTGTAGCGCAAGGGCAAGGTTTACTGATAAAGATGACTTGCCTACACCGCCTTTTCCGCTAGTCACTGCCAGTACATTTCCTTTTAACATGTGAAGCACCTCTTTTTTTGAAGGTCAGGTTACTATTCCCTACCTTATATGAGTTTTATTGAAACCCAACTGGAAAAAATCATGTAGAATTTCCAGTTCGCCAATATAATAGTATTTTCGCCAATAAAGTTGTGAACTTCGCCAATAAAATCTTTTTTCCGCCAATAAACCTGTGAACTACGCCAATATAATCAGCTTTTCGCCAATAAAATTATTTTCTCTCCAATAACAAGATATCGTCAGATAAAATCAATCTAAATTTAGAAAAACGGAGCCGGCCCTAATGAACTTAGCGCTCTCTTTCGGCCGGCTCTTATTAAAATTATGATTGTGAATCCGTATAAACTCCGAAGAATTCAGGAACGTAATCCCATTTGTTCCCCTCTTGAGGCTTTTTGCCTTCTACAAGGTTCATCTGTGTACGTTTTCTGCGAAGTTGCTGCATTTCGTCGAAATCGATGAAGCGAATCGCGTCACTTGGGCAGACAGATGCACACATTGGCGCGATATCATGGCGTGTTCTGTCATAGCACATATCGCATTTGTACATTTTGTTCTTCTCAAAATCGAACTTTGGAATCCCGAACGGGCAACCAAATGTACAGTTGCGGCATCCAATACACTTTTCTTCCATCGCTGAAAGGACTACACCTTCATCCGTGATTTGGATGGCATTCGCCGGGCAGACACGCGCACATGCTGGGTCTTTACATTGCATACACAGCATTGGGAAAGTCTGGCGCGATTCTGTAAAATCAACATACTCAACATAGTTCCGTTCCTTCGCATCATGGTCCCCGCACTCACGGCAGGCTGCCTGGCAGGCACGGCATCCGATACAGCGTTCAAATTCGAGATACATTATTTTGTTCATTATAGCCGTCCTCCTATTTATTTAGCTTTTCGAGCTTAACAGCACAAACTTTAAATTCAGGCATCCTTGAGATTGGGTCCAATGCCGGGCTGGTCAGTTGGTTGACTGCGAGTTTTTTGCCCCAATGATATGGCACAAACATTGTATCCTTGCGAATCGCTTTTGTTATTTTAACCGGTGCGACCATATCGCCGCGCGGTGTTGTAAGCTTGACTCTTTCTCCATTTTCAATCTGGTAAGCGCTTGCCAATTCTGGATGCATCTCAACGAATGGCTCAGGACATTGTTCTTTCAAAAAGTCGACGCGTCTTGTCTGGTTCCCGGAAAGGTAATGGAATACGACCCGGCCGGTTGTCAGCCATAGCGGGTAGTCCTTTGACTGCACTTCCGCAGGTCCTCTGTAGTCACAAACCGCCAGATTCGCTTTGCCATCTTCAGTTGCGAACCTTTCTTTGAACATAGAAGGTGTTCCCTGGTGATCCAAAGCAGGTGCTGGCCAGAAGACGCCGTCTTGCTCATCTATTTTTTCGTATGTGACACCATAGTAATCAGCCTTGCCGCCCTTCGATGCGAGGCGAAGCTCATCAAAAATTTCTCTTGGCTCATTATATTGGAAGTGCTGGCCTTTACCCAGGCGTTCAGCAATCAGGCTCATGATCTCCCAATCCGGCTTTGATTCACCTATCGGCTCAACCACTTTACGGATATGGATGATTCGGCCTTCCGTATTTGTAGTCGTTCCTTCGTCCTCAGCCCATGTTGTCGCTGGAAGGACAACATCTGCAAGTTCAGCTGTTTCAGAAAGGAAGAAATCATTTACCACTAAGAAATCAAGGTTTTCCAGTTGTTCTTGAACGTAATTGATATTAGGCGATGACACAACCGGGTTTGAACAGATGACATGCAAGCCGCGAATTGTCTTAGCTTCCATTAGATGGAACATTTCATAAGCCGAAACCCCTGGCTGCGGCATTTCCTCTGGTTTGATGCCCCATACTCCAGAAATATACTCAACGGCCTTCGGATCTGTAAGCTTACGGTATCCCGGAAGTAAATCTGCCTTTTGTCCATGCTCACGTCCGCCCTGGCCATTTCCTTGTCCTGTAAAAGTAGCAACACCTGAAGCGAACTTGCCAATTTGTCCTCTTAAAAGGGCCATCGATGTGTAAAGACTTACGTTATCAACGCCGGCTGTCTGCTGTTCTGCACCGCGTGCGAACATAACCACAGAGCGAGGTGATTTTCCGAAAATGTGTGCAGCCTTTATGATTTTCTCAACAGCTACACCTGTAATTCTGGATGTATACTCAGGCGTGAATTTAGCAGTCATTTCCTTCAATTCTTCAAAATTGTTGCAGCGTTCCTGCACGTACTCATGATCGACATAATCATGTTTGATCAAGAGGTGCATGATACCGTTAGCCAATGCTGAATCTGTTCCCGGAAGAAGGTCAAGGTGTACGTCAGCCACTCTTGCTGTAGCTGTTTCACGCGGATCGGCAACAATGAACTTCGCGCCTTTGTCCTTTGCTTTCCAGAACCATTGGATACTTGTTGGGTGACATTCTGCCGTGTTAGAGCCAGCCATGAAGAAGCAGTCACTATGCTCGAGCTCAGTCCAAGGAAGTGATGATCCCCGGTCAATTCCAAGCGTCTTATTGAATCCGCCTGCTGCGGAACTCATGCAATAGCGGCCGTTATAATCGATATAACGAGTTCCCAGCCCAACACGAGCGTACTTGCCGACAAGGTAGCATTTTTCGTTTGTCATGGATACGCCGCCATACACCGCAAGAGCATCTTTTCCGTATGTTCCCTGGATTTCTTTGTACTTTCTTTCAATTAAATCAAGCGCTTCTTCCCAGGAGGATTCTACGAATTTGCCATTCTTCTTGATTAAAGGGCGCTTGATCCGGTCCGGGTGATCAATTGTCTGATATGCAGTAACGCCTTTCGGGCACATTTTCCCTTTAGTCAAAACCCAGTCATAACGCGGTTCAACACCCATAACCTTATTCGTTTTTTCATCGACACGAATGTGCATTCCGCACTGCATTCCACAGTAGCAGCAATGTGTTGTGACTAATTTTTCGCCTTTGCGAATCTGGTTTTTCACGCCTTCTTTAACGAGAAACTGGCTCATTTTCTGTTTCCTCCTTTAAATCCTGGTCAATTCCGTAAAATTCATCCGAACGTTTTTTACTGAAGCCTGATATATGAATTCCGTTATTTGTGCTAACCGGTCCGTATGGATTGCCTTTTGGTGCTTCAAGATTCATTTGTTTCATCGCACGCATTCTGCGGCGGCATCCAGTGCAGTAATCTGAAAGGTACGTTCCATCTGCAAGCTGAAGGTCGAAGTTCTGGCTCTTTAAAATTGCCTGTACGTCCGCAATCTGGTCGTCATTGCTGTAAGGCTGGCCGCAGCCTTTACATGATTTCGTATCCACTTTTACCACCTCTTGATAACTCATTGGGACAGCTGTTGCCAGCGGCCTTATCGGCACGTGGAACAATTTCCCGAATGGGAAGTAGACGAGCATGATGATGACTGTTACCTGGTGGATCAAGGACATGTAATGATGCATCCAGCCATCCAGGAATGTATAAAGCACTGTTAGGATCAAGCCTGTCACCGTCACTGACAGAAGAATCAGCAATGGTAAAATATCAAACTCAAAACGTTGGGTTACTTTTACATCGTAGTTGGTCACCCTTCTATAAAGTGCCATCGCTGCACCTATCAAAACCATGATGGCACCGTAATTCAGTCCGTTATAAACGATTTCAGCAAATAAGCCATGTGCTGCCATCTTTATTGTTGGAATGTTGAAGACGATAATTTGGTACGTTTCCGGGTCAATCAAATCGAAGCGCATCCAGCCGAACGTTAGCCCGAAGGTGATCCCAAAGGAAATGATGCAGCCCCAAGAAATCATTAAGTGCTGAATACCGCGGTACAACCCGCGCTGGAAAATAAATTTTTGCAAAACAATATTATCTATGAACGTTTTAAAAATTGCCTTTGAATTACGTTTCAATCGTTCTTTATTGAAAAGATTTGTGACGCTGCGTGAAGCGACACGGTTTGTGGCTTTTCGCCACATCCAGAAGCTCATCCTGATTGTCAGTCCAATCGCAAAAACTGCTGATGAAATCGCATAGCCTAAAAGCGCCATGTCAATATGCACAAATTTGGAAGTCGAAACCCACATTGAGAAAAATAAAATGAGCACAACGCCAAAGGAATACATGCTTGTTTTTGAGTAAAAGGATCTTTCGAATTTGTACAACTTTGCTACCTCCCTGTAAATCGTCTCCGATTTCAAAAGTTATCTTAACATGGAAAAACAGTAAGAAAAGGATGAAATTGTAAACACTTTGTGAATAGTGAAAAATTGATTTAACAACAACAAAAGCAATAACTTCCATGTCGAACCTTCTTTAATTAAATCTTAAAATAGGGCATATAAAAGATATGTGAAGTCCGTCACACCTGAAAGGAAATGGGCAGGAAGGACACAAATTCGTAATAAATTAACCCAGGTGCAACAAAAATCATTGGGAGTCCCTTGTTAGTTATGGTAAGGTGATTGCATTTAAAAGTTGACTTATTAGAAGTTGGGCTTGTTTTTGCCTATACTTAAGCTAATAAAGCAGGAAGGGTTGGAGATTATGGACAATTTCAAAGCTTTTATCGTCAATAAGACAGATGAGGATTTCTCAGCACAGGTCAGAATGATCAGTCTGGAGGATTTCCCTGCCGGAGATGTCGTCATTAAAGTTGCTTATTCAAGCGTTAACTATAAGGACGGACTTGCAAGCATACCGAATGGGAAAATTGTCAGGTCCTATCCTTTCATACCTGGCATCGACCTTGCCGGCACGGTTGTCAGCTCCAACGACAGCAGATTTATGGAAGGTGACCAAGTCATTGCAACTAGCTATGAAATCGGCGTGTCCCATTATGGAGGATATAGTGAGTATGCGAGAATTCCCGGGGATTGGATCGTTCCATTGCCTGAGGGACTTTCGCTAAGAGAAGCAATGGTTTATGGAACAGCTGGATTTACGGCAGCTCTGTCTGTCCACCGACTTGAAGAAAATGGGCTTACACCAGATAAAGGCAAGGTTCTCGTTACAGGGGCTACCGGAGGTGTAGGAAGCGTTGCTATTTCCATGCTGTCAAAGCGCGGTTATCATGTTGTCGCTAGCACAGGAAAAGAGTCAGAGCATGATTATTTGCGGAAAATTGGAGCAGCAGAAATTATCGGCCGCGATGAGGTGGCTGGCGAAAAAATCAAGCCGCTGGATAAGCAGCTCTGGGCGGCTGCTGTTGACCCTGTTGGCGGCAAAACACTTTCAGCGATTCTCAGCAAGCTCAATTACAACGGCTCTGTAGCAGTCAGCGGATTGACCGGAGGAACAGATGTCGCAGCGACTGTTTTCCCATTCATCCTCAGAGGAATCAACCTGCTTGGGATCGATTCAGTGTACTGCCCAATGGAAACGAGGAAGCTGCTTTGGCAGCGGATGGCAACAGACCTGAAGCCAGAGGGACTGTTAGAGACTATACAGAATGAAGTAACGCTCGAAGAATTGCCAAACGTCCTTTCTGCTATTTTAAAGGGCGAGAACCGCGGACGGACGATTGTAAAAATGTAAGGATCACTTTTCTCAAAAGTGAGTTTTCATAAACTTGGTCTTTGTTATGTTTAAAAACACTCCACCCCCTTCTTATTTGGTATAATCTACCTGTTAATAAAATAAAGAGGATGGATGCTTAAATGAATGCAAGTGATTTAATAATATTAAATTTCGAAGAAGTTAGACGCAGGAGTATAAAGGTTTGGAAAGCAATCCCTCAACAAAAGTTAGATTGGAAACCTGACGAAGATGCACTTTCTTGTGCTGAAATGATTAGGCATGTACTCGAAAGTGAATATATCTATCATCAAATTCTAATCGCAAGAGGCAGTAAATCATTAACTAATTTGTCTAATCCTTTTGAAACAAAAGAGTTTGCAACAGTAGAAGATGATCTTGCATTTGCACAGCCTTACCGTGAGGAATTTCTGAATTACATTAAATCTAGCAGTACAAACGATTTAGAGAATATAAAAATAGATCGTTCTGACGTTGGTTACGTGAGAACTCTAGGAGATATGTTATTGCGTATTGCTTACCACGAGTCCATCCACACAGGTCAGTTATTAGACTATATGAGAACAATGGGGATTGACCGGCCTGTGATTTGGGATTGATCGTTTAGAACAAGATTTAGTTAAGGAATTGTTTTTGCTCTTAGATAGAAGAACAGCTTCTTAAGAAATATAGCCCAGATCCTCTTTATAATCGGATCTGGGCTATTAATCTTTAATTTTGCGCTACGAGCACCTCTGAATCTACTTTTGCCAGATGGCCGCAATCATTCAAAAATAAGACAGCTTTCTGATTTCCGTTCACTTTCAGCAAATGAATACCAGTATCACCAGTCACAAAATAGGTCTTTGAGACTGCAGGAAGATTCAGAAAAGCTCTTAACAAATTAGAAATCATCCCGCCATGTGAAACGATGGCAATTCTCTTCCTGCCTTCACTCTCAGCAAGAATCTTTGAAAATACTGTCTCGGCACGGAAACGAAATTCAAGTTCCGACTCTCCATCTTCAATAGCTTCATGAGGCTTCCTGCCTCCTTCTGGTTCTGGATAGCGGGTTTTTGCCTCGGCATATGGCAAGCCTGCCAAAACGCCATTATTGAACTCTCTTAAACCATCCTCTTCAATTACCTTAATCCCAGTTTCCATGCTTAAAATTTCTGCGGTTTCCCTTGCTCTTTTTAATGTACTTGCCCAAATAACCTCTGGGATAAATTTCTCTTTTACCACTTTTGCCATCTCTCTCGCCTGCCTGCGCCCGCGGTCAGTCAGCAGCAGATCCGCACGCCCCTCGTGCACATGCAATATATCCCCTTGAGATTCACCATGCCTGATTAATAGAATTTCCATGCTCTCATCCCTTTTACAAAAAAATACATATAACTATTATTTTATTCTGCATTTTTTTGACAATACCTTCATGTAAACTTTAAATGAGTTTCTTCATAAATATGTCCGGAATTTTCGAACCAGATAATCTCTTTCCGAGGAGGTGTTACTGATTTCATATAGTTTTCAGGCAGTTCTGCAGGTACAGAATAATCATGCCCGTCAAGGATTAATCGTATCAAACAACTAGTGTATTCCACAAAAAAAGACTCAAGATTAATTTGAGCCTTTTACTTATAGTATAAAGTTACTTAGTGGGTCCCAAGTTGGAGCGCCGAATCACCTGATTGATGACTTCGGAAAACACAAGACCGACAGCAATCGCTCCAGAAATCATCGAGGCTTTCGCCGCAAGAGATATAGCGATATTGTAGTCATTTTCCACGAAATTCCTCATCGCGTCATATGCAAGTCCTCCGGGCACTAATGGTATGATTCCGGCGACGCTAAAAATAATGACCGGGGTTCGGTATGCCTTCGCGAAGACCTGGCTGATAACAGCAATTAAAAACGAGGCCATTAGCGTGGCAAAAATCGTCCCAAATCCATTGTAATCCAGGGCAAAATATACAATCCAGCCAATCATCCCTGAAAATCCGCATTTGAACAATGACTCTTTAGGCGCGTTGAAAATGATCCCGAATGCCGCAGATGCGATAAAGCTAGTTATTAGTTGTTCTACATATATCATGGCTGATTCTCCTGCCTATAGAAAAGATAAAATGGCCGCAATACCCGAACCAATGGCAAATGCGGTCAGCAGAGCTTCTGCACCTTTTGACAATCCTGATACTAAATGGCCAGCCATCAAATCCCTTACTGCATTTGTGATAAGCAAACCAGGAACAAGCGGCATAACAGAACCGATGATGATTTTATCAAGCTCTTGGCCAAGACCAAATTTTATAAAGAAAAAGGAAACCATCCCAATAAAAAATGATGACAGAAATTCCGCGAAAAATTTGACAGGAACAATCCTGTGAAAATAAACGGCAAGGAAATAGCCTGTGCCGCCAGCTGCCATTGAAGGAAGAAAGTCAAACCAGCTGCCACTGAACATGATTGTGAAGCAGCCACTCGATATCGCTGCTGCAGCGAGCTGGGTATAAAATGAGTAGGAAAGATTGGCTTTTTCTAGATCTGCAAGGAGCCCACAAGCCTCTTCAAGCCCAATTTCACCACTGCTGATTTTTCTTGAAATACTGTTAACCATTGCCACTTTTCTTAAATCCGTTGTCCTGTCTGAGATGCGGACAAGCTTAGTCCTTTCAGGACCTATCCCTTCCACCGAAAAAATAATGCCGGTTGGCGTCACATAACTGTGAGTATCGCTGATTCCGAATGCGGAAGCCATCCTAGACATCGTATCTTCTACCCTGTAAGTTTCCGCCCCGCTCTGAAGCATAATTTTACCCGCAAGCAGGCATGCCCGCATCACTTCAAACGTCTGATCCTGATTCTCCATATCTGTCCTCACTTACCAATTTTCGTCCGAGATAAATTTCTTTACCAGTTTAAATCATAAGAGCGTCTATAAGCAACCATATAATACCACGCAAAAACAGCCTGACTCAGAAAGAAGGTCAGGCTGTTTTTAACATAGTCATAATTTTAGGATATAGCCTCTTTAGGCTCGCGAACTTCTTTAATGCGGCGTCCCTCCAAAACTGTCAGGATAAAAGCCACTACCATAAAAACACTGGAAATCTGAAAAAGTGTACCAATCTCCACAAATTGTGCGAGAACCCCAAAAACCAATCCGCTTAAGCCAATTCCCAAGTCTATTGAAGAAAAGAACATCCCATTCGCTACACCACGGCGGTTTGCTGGGGTTTTTAATAATGTCCATGATTGTAATGTTGGGATCAACGAACCAAATCCGATTCCAAATAGTACTCCGGCTAGCGCAATCATGAAATTGGAATGTGCAAACGACAGGACCCACATTCCCATAAACGTAATGAAAATCGTCAACATAACAAGTCCTCGTGGCCCTTTTCTATCAAACCATTTTCCAGCTACCGGTCTTGATAATGATGCAAGGATTGCATTACATAGGTAAAACAGGAAGATCTGATCAATTCCACGCTCTTCCCCGAATATGACGATGAATGTGACAATCGTTCCATAGCCAAGATTGATCATCAATGTAATAAAGGCGGGAAACCAGCCTGATTTATCAACCAGTGAACCCAGATAAGAAAACTTCAGATCTTCTTTTTTGGTATTACGTACGACATCAGGTGTCTGGTAGCGTACGGAAGCCATGAGGAGTAATGCAATAACGCCTAATGCGCCTGAAATATAGACAAGATTATTAAAGGATGTAACCTGGAACAAGAATATCCCAAGACTTGGAGCAATGATCATTCCGATGGTGATCGATAAACCATAATAACCCATGCCTTCTCCTAAGCGTGAGTTCGGAATCACATCAACCGCAGCTGTGCCGTTCACCGTTGTCGACCAGCCCCAGGCAAGGCCATGAATCAATCTGAAAGCCAGAAAAATAACGACGACCTGAGAAAGCGGATATAAGAAGGTAATCAATAGAAGCAAAAGCGCTCCTATTACCACAAGTGGTTTCCTAGCTTTGTATTCAAGCATAAAACCGATAAACGGCCTGCTTAAAACCGCACCAATTGAAAACAAGGCCGTAACCAACCCAATCTCCGTCCCGCTCGCCCCGATAGATTTAATATAAGGAGGCAATGTTGGAATCAGCATTTGAAATGACATGAAAACGAAAAGATTCCCTACCATTAATTTTATAAAGGATGAAGTCCATAAAGGTTCTTTCTTTATTTGTGACAAGTCTGTATCTCCCCTTTGCTGCAAACTACTCTATTTTATAAAAAGAAAAAAATCTTCTGCACGGAGAAGATTTCATTTTTATATTTCGCATTTCTAAATAATAGCACAGCCTGCAGGATTTTTAAAAGGGAAATATTGTGGAAATCATTGCAGGTAATCGGGTTTGTTTTGTTTGCTTGATTTACCGAGCTCTTCAAAAAAATCCGGCTTCACTGATTCGTGTTTCTTTTCCGTACTTAAGATCAATGCAGGAAGATAGTCATTTAGCACTTTCTTGAACTCACCAACAGTCAGAGGCTTAGCGTCGTCCTTCAATTCATAGCCGAGCAAGCCATTAGCCTCAATGGTGGCAAACTTAATATCCTCCATTTTGGAGATTCCCTGATTCCTCAACCGCATCTCTAATTGGTCCACTGTCAGCCTAAGTTTCTTAAGGGTTTTAACATTCAATTGGCCGTTTTCAATCACAACCTTCGATTTTCCTGTAATGAATTTTTCAAAGAAATTGAACTTCAACTCTAGATATTCCAAAATCAAAATAGTAGCAACGAAAATCGCGGCCCCTCCGATGGCCTTTGTCATACTTTTCTGAACGATGGGCTGGACAATAATCGTTCCAAGTGAAATCATCACAACGGTTTGGGCAAGCGTCATTTGCGAAATCGATTTTCTGCCAGCAATTCTTAATAGCAAGATTCCTGCCATTATCATTACAAAAGTTTTCCAGATAAAAGTAAAGTCCACGGTACCCCTCCTAAAAAATACTCCTTTTAATTTCTCCTAATTTTTGGTTTTTATGAAAATTATTAAGGGGAGATTATTCCATTGAAATAGCAGTTTGCCAATAAGGTCTATTTTCACTGATTCGTTTAAATCCAGCTAAAAGTACTATGTTCAAAACATTGTGAAAAATAAATTGTCTTTTCATTTATTTTGGGTTAGGTTGATATTAAAAATGTGGATAAGATCAAAAAGGAGATGCTATAAATGCTGGCTTGCCGGGATGAAGTCTTATTTTATACGAAACAGCTTGTAAACATCGGAAGCATTGTCAATACAACAGGAGAAAAGGAGATCGCGCAGGCACTCTATACGATGATTTCTTCCTTTCTATATTTCATAGAAAACCCAACACATGTCATAAAACCACAGACACAAAATGATGAGCTTGAGCGCTATAATGTGCTGGCTTTTGTAAAAGGAACAAAGGGAAACAGCAATAAAACAGTCATTTTGATGGGCCATCATGATACGGTGGGGATTGATGATTTTACCCAGCTCGCTGATAAGGCTTTTAATCCGGATGAACTGCTTGTCGAACTTAAAAAGGAAAATCTACCACCGCTAGTAAAAGAACACGCTGAATCTGGTGAATGGATGTTTGGCCGCGGCGTGCTTGACATGAAGAGCGGTGTTTCCTCCCACCTCTTCTTGCTGAAGTACTATTCTGAACACCCTGAGGAGCTTCGGGGCAATCTTGTATTTTTATCAGAGTGTGATGAAGAGGACAGCTCAAACGGGGTGCTTTCGGCTGTTAAAACACTTAATGCCTGGAAGCAAGAACATGGCTTCGAATATGTCACTGCGATTAACAGCGATTTTGTAGCTCCACGCCATGAAGGTGACAAGAACCGTTATATCTATAAAGGAACAGTTGGAAAGCTGCTCCCTTCTTTTTTCATCACCGGAGCAGAAACTCACGTTGGCTCAACTTTTGAAGGCTTAGATCCAAACCTTGTTGCAGCCGAATTAACAAGGCAGATTGATTACAATCCTGACCTGTGCAATGAAGCCTTCGGCGAGATCACAATGCCTCCCGTTTCATTGAAGCAAATGGACCTTAAGCCGAACTATACGGTGCAAACAGCATTAGCTGCCTATGTCTATTACAATTTCTTCATTCACTCCTGGACTCCAAAAGATGTGTTGGAAAAATTGAAGGAACAGGCGTATATTGCCTTTGAAAACGCATTGAAGCTATATTATGACCGCTATGAGCTTTTTTGCAAAATCAGCGGTGAGCCATGCAAGGAACTGACCTGGCAGTCACGGGTGATGACATATGAAGAGATGGAAGCTGAACTGATTAGGGCTAATGGTTCCGACTATACAGCACATATGGCGTCGTTCAAAAAGACTCTGCTGTTAGATTCCAGCCTTGATTTAAGGATGTACGCAGCAAGAGTCGTCGAGGAGGCATGGAAATGGATGCCGGATCAAAGTCCTGCTATCATCGTGTTCTACTCATCGCTCTATTCACCGCGTATCGAAGTGACTGGTGAAACAGAAGATGAGCGTAATTTAATAGAAGCTTTGGAACAGGCTGTGAAAACCGTTCAGCCTGAATATGAGGAGCCTATTGTCATTCGCAGCTTCTTCCCTTATATATCTGATATGAGTTTTTTAGCATTGAGCGACGATGATGAAGCACTGGATGCAGCTTCAAGAAATAACCCAAGTTGGGGAACAAAATTTTATGTAGATTACCAGGACATCCGCGAGCTAAATGTTCCTGTTATCAATATCGGGCCTTATGGACTTGACGCACATAAACGTTATGAACGGATGGAAATGGATTATTCTCTCGAAATCGTTCCGAACCTGACAAATGAAGTAATCAAGAATGTTTTAGCAAAGTAATTTCAAGGTGCCTTGTAAGGAGGCACCTTTTTTACATAATCCAGTCGGCAAATCCTCTTGTATTTCCGCTTTTTTCTTATTACTATAGAGTTCAGTGGAAATATATTATAGTAATCATTAAAATAAACATAATGAGACTGATCTAAGGAAAGGCTGATACGAATTGGAAGAGAACTCTAATTTTATAAAAACGATCATAAAAGAAGATTTGGAGAGCGGCAAGCGCAATAAAGTCGTGACTCGATTCCCTCCAGAGCCTAACGGTTACCTACATATCGGGCATGCAAAATCTATTATCATTAACTTTGGCCTTGCTGATGAATTCGGCGGAAAGACGAATCTCCGTTTTGATGACACGAATCCATTGAAGGAAGATCAGGAATTCGTTGACTCGATCAAAGAAGATGTCGCATGGCTAGGGTATGAGTGGGATGGTCTTTTCTTTGCTTCAGATTATTTCGAGGAAATGTACAACCGTGCAGTGCTCTTAATCAAAAAAGGCCTGGCATATGTGGATGACCTGTCTGCAGATGAAATTCGCGAATACCGGGGAACTCTATCTGAACCAGGAAAAGAGAGCCCTTACCGCAGCCGTTCTGTAGAAGAGAATCTTGATTTGTTCGAACGTATGCGTAACGGTGAATTCGCTAATGGTGAAAAAGTATTGCGCGCCAAGATTGATATGACATCACCGAACATCAATCTTCGTGACCCGGTTATCTACCGAATTGCCCATGCCACGCACCATAATACTGGCGATAAATGGTGCATCTACCCTATGTACGCATTTGCACACCCATTAGAGGATGCGATCGAGGGTGTTACCCACAGCTTGTGCACAACTGAGTTCGAGGATCAGCGACCGCTTTACGACTGGGTTGTCCGGGAATGTGAAATGAATGAAACACCACAGCAAATCGAATTTGGCCGCTTGAATATTACGAACACAGTAATGAGCAAGCGAAAGCTAAAGCAGCTTGTCGAGGAAAATTTCGTTGATGGCTGGGATGACCCACGCCTGCCGACAATCTCTGGCTTGAGAAGAAGAGGCTATACGGCTGAAGCAATCCAGGAGTTTGTAAAAGCAGCTGGTGTCTCAAAAGGATTTTCAACTGTTGATGAGCAAATGCTTGAGCATTTTGTACGTGAGGACCTTAAGCTGAAGGCACCTCGTACAATGGGCGTTCTCCGTCCTTTGAAAGTGGTCATCACGAACTATCCAGAAGGCGAAGTGGAATGGCTGGATGCAGAAATCAATCCTGAGAACCCAGAAATGGGCATTCGAAAGATTCCATTCTCCCGCGAGATTTATGTTGAGCAGGACGATTTCATTGAAAACCCGCCAGCAAAATACTTCCGCCTCTTCCCTGGCAATGAAGTCCGATTGAAGCATGCTTATTTTATCAAGTGTGAAGAAGTCATTAAGGATGAAAATGGCGAGGTTGTTGAGCTTCGCTGCACATACGATCCTGAAACAAAGAGTGGATCAGGCTTCACTGGCCGCAAGGTAAAAGGCACACTGCACTGGGTTGATGCAACGCATTCAGTACCAGCAGAGTTCAGACTTTATGAGCCGTTAATTTTAGATAGTGAAGAAGAAGAAGCTGACGAAGCAGAAAACAAATCTTTCCTTGATTTCGTAAATGAAAAATCATTGGAGATCCTTAACGGCTTCATCGAGCCAAACATGAAGGACGCCAAAGCACAGGACAAATTCCAGTTCTTCCGCCACGGCTATTTCAATGTCGATCCGAAGCACACTACAGAAGACAAATTGGTGTTCAACCGCATTGTATCGCTGAAGAGCTCGTTCAAGCTTTAATATGTGAATAAATGCTGGATAACTTGGAATCCCCGGACTTGATACCGGGGATTTTTTATTTGGGATTTGTTTTATGGCTGTTTTATTTGGGGATAAGCTGTGGATGGCCATTCTGTATTTGTGGTTTGATAAGTTTTACATTATTGCTTGATTAGCTGGTTTGGGTCAACTGGTGAAAAAATGACTTCAACTGGTGAAAAAACGACTCCAACTGGTGAAATATTGGTTTCAACTGGTGAAAAAACTTCGCCAACTGGTGAATTAATTAATCGGCCTCTTATTCTTCCTTAAAAGAAGCTTTATTTTCCTTCTATGTTTGCTCAAAAGCTTCATTTTCCGACCCATTATAAAATTTTTCACCAAATCAGCTCATTAAAGAGGAAATCCGCCATAATAAATTGAATTTATGTAGTCAATTAATTTTTACAGAGGTGAAAGGTATGGAAATCAGGCGTTTGTTAGCTGAGGATGCTGAGATGTATCGTGTAATCCGGCTGGAGAGTTTGAGGCTGCACCCGGAAGCATTTGGCTCTAGCTACGAAGAGGAGAAGGAAGCACCGGTTGGAAAATACAGTGAAAGTTTGCCATCGGTGTATACGTTTGGAGCATTTGAAAATAGTTCACTAGTTGGCGTTGTGACATTATTCCCTGATGGAAAGCGGAAAATGAAGCATCGCGCCAGCATTTTTGCGATGTATGTGGCTGCACAGGCGCGCGGAAAAGGTGTCGGAAAGCGATTAGTGGAAACTGCTATTGAGCAGGCTCGGGAGTTAGGCAGGATTGAACAGATTCACTTGCAGGTCGTGACCAGCAATGAATCTGCGAAAAGACTCTATTCTTCATTAGGCTTTGAAGTGTACGGTCTTGAAAAAAGAGCACTGCGCATTGGGGATATCTATTACGATGAGGAATTGAGAGTACTATTTTTATAAAAGGCCAATATTGGCCTTTTTTTCATGTTTAAAATTTGTCCAGAAAGGAAGTAGTTAAGGGATGAGTTTTAAGTGAAAGGAGAATTTCTATGTTTTTAGATGCATATGCAAATCAGAAGGTCCAGGTTAAGCTGAAGAATTTTCCCGAAAATATGATCGGCGATGTAACAGGAATCTATCAGCCAGATGAATGGTATCTTGTGAAAATGGTGCAAGCGGAGAGTATGGGAATATGGGTCGAGAATCCATGCTATAAGCGGACTCCTGTTCAAAAGGAAGATGGAACGGCGATTCCTTCGGAGGATCAGGTAGAGGAAACGTGTACCACTCACCTCTTCCTCCGCTGGGATTACATTGCTTCTATCATCACATTCCCAGATGCAGATCCTAAGGCGGATAAAAAAGCGAAATTGATAGGTTTCCAGCCTGATATGGATTAAGATAAAAAATGCCTTTCCAGTGCGGAAAGGCATTTTTTCATAGTAGGAAGCCGTATAGGATTGTAGCAATAATCGTCATCGCCAGCCCGATCGCTGTTTCATAGGGTATTAATTTCATCCGCTCGCTGATGGTCATTTTTACAGAATCAGCCGTTACATGAAAGAAGTTTCCATGTGGCAGGTGGTCCAGGACGGTTGCTCCTGCGTGAACCATAATAGCAGCGCTTAATGGAGCGACACCCATATCAATGATCGCTTCGCCAAAGGTTCCTACGGCAACGATTGTGCCTGTTGAGGTTGCTGCTGTTGCGCCACCCATCAAAATGCCTGCAATCGGAGCAAGCAGAGTTCCTGAAATACCAGCTGCCTCGATACTGTCGACAACTACACTGCTCAAATTTGAATTGGAGATGATTCCTGCGATCGACCCAGCACCAATCAAAATCATCGCCACTCCAGTCATTTTATTGAAACCTGATGTTGTATATTCAATGACTCTATCAAACTTGCCCATCGTAATCAGGCCCACGATGCCTGCGAATGGCAATATGATCATTGAATCGATTTTTACAGAAGTAAGGGCGTCGATGTGCAGGATACTGCCGATCGGATTGATCGCCAGCAACGCGATAGCTACTATAGGTGCAACAATTGCTTTTCCAAAACTGGGTTTTTCCTTTGGATGAACCTTTTCCAGCTGATCCGCTTCACTTATCTTTGAGCCTTTATTGCTAAGCATCCTGGCAATCAGGACAGTGACAAGAATGCCGCCTGCTGCTGGTAAAAATCCATTAAGCATGACTTGCGAAAGATCAACATCAAATCCTTTTGCCACGGCGATGGAGTTCGGATTCGGCGAGATGATGTTTCCTGCCTTCGCCCCTCCAATCATTGCTATAAGAATCGCAGGCTTCGAAAGACCTGTCTTCCTGCCCACGGACAGTGCTATTGGAGCAATAATGATAACGGAAACCGTAACGAATACCCCTACTGCGGTGATGATCATTGAGGCTAACGCAATGGCGAATATGGCTTTCTTTTCGCCAAGCTTGCCTACTATTGTTTCAGCCATTTTTTCTGCTGCGCCTGATTCGATTAAAATACCAGCTAGCACACCTGCTGCCAGTACACGGACAACTGCCGGCATGACACTGTTCGTTCCTTCGATTACAATGCTGACTGTTTCATCAATTGATGCTCCTCCAGCAAGGCCTCCTGCAATCGCACCTGTGAACAAAGCGTATACTGGATTAACTTTTTTAAAGATAAGGATAATGGCAATAGCCAATCCGAAAATTGCTCCGCCCCAATGGATCACGGCTTCATTCATGAAAGTTCCTCCAAGGTATGTAAAAATAGACCGTTCTACTAGAATATTAATATAGTTAGGGGTGGTTGAACATCATTTAAGTTCCTTTGAACGAAAAAACGCTGCCGAAAATTCGGCAGACCCCTTCCTGCACTACTTTATTTCCATAATAATTTGTATAATTAAAAAAGAAAAATTAAATCTGGAGGTTCCCTATGATAAAAGTTGGAGTTATTGGCCTTGGGGCAATTGGTCAGCGGTTGATTCAAGGATTTGAAAATCATCCGGAAACAGTGATTGCGGCTGTATGTGATACTTTGGAGGATAGAACGAATGAAGTTGCTGCTCAGCTTGGCGGGATTCCTGCGTTTTGTGATCATAACGAAATGCTAGAACAAGTTGAACTGGACCTTGTGTATGTGGCAGTGCCTCCAAAGTTCCATCATGCTGTTGCATCGGATGTGTTGGAGAAAGGGATACATATATTATGCGAAAAACCGCTGGCAAATTCTCTAGAAGAAGCTGAAAGCCTTTTAAACCAGGCTCAAGCTGCCGGCGTTGTACATGCCATGAATTTCCCGCTTAATTACAGTCCAGCAGCCACGGCTTTTGAAAAAATGATCAAGGCTGACTATGTGGGCAAGCTGAGAAGAGTCCAGCTGAAGATGCATTTCCCTGAATGGCCGCGTCCATGGCAGCAAAATGCCTGGGTGGCAAGCAAGGAACAAGGCGGATATGTATTGGAGGTTGGCATTCACTATATCCAGCAGATTCAGAAAATCTTTGGACCTGTTAAAGTGAATAACGTGCAAATCCAATACCCGGAAGACCCACAAGCTTGCGAGAATGCTATTTGGGCAACCTTAGAGCTTTCAGATGGAACTCCAGTGCTGATTGATGGCATGAGCCAGATTGCCGGGAAGGAAGAAATTGCGTTCACTGCTTATGGTAGTGAAGGAACATTATCGTTATTGAATTGGGGGCAGCTTGAAGGCGGAAAGATTGGTGAGGACATTGTTTCACTGGAATCTGATAACTCCTTTACAGAAACCTTAATTGATAATCTCGTAAAAGCTTTAAAAGGCGAAGAAGCTACCCTCATCGATTTTGCTGCTGGATATGAGGCACAGGTCGTTTTAGAAGAGCTTAGAAAAGGATAGGTTTGGGAAGCATAAATTGCCTTAGAAAAGAATGAAATTAAGAGCGCAGATTGCTGCGCTCTTTTTTAATAGCTGCTGATCAGCCAATCTTTCAGCAGCAGTTGCACTACCTCGCGTTTCTCGATTTGAAGCATATGCCCTGCTTTATCTAATACAGCAAAAGTAGAATTCGGAAACTTTTGAGCCAGATGTTGATGATCTTTATATCCGCATATATAATCCTGTTTTCCAAGCAGGAACAGTGCTGGTTGAGGCAAAGCTATTACATCATGGAAAGGTTCTTCTGATAGAAAATATCTTTTGGTTTTCCATTCTGAACTTAAGAACTCCCTGTTTGCCAATAGCCTGCCTGGCTGGATTTCGTCCATAAAGCAAGCAAAAATCTTTTTGTTTTGGTAGATGAAAAGTGTTTCAAATGCCGCTCTGATATCTGTATTCAAGGATTCTAGCAGCTCCTCATCTTTTTCAAAAATGACCCGATCAGGCAGAGTTCTAATCTTTAAATGCAAAGCTGGAGCGAGCAAACAAATGCCCTTCGCCTGATTTCTTCTTTTATGAAGGATGCCTTGCGCCAAATAGCCGCCGAAGGAAGATCCGATAAGCAAGAAATCTTGGTTTTCCAATGCCGCATCAATAAATTCCAGAAGGTTTTCAAGCATGTCATCTGTAGAAGTTACACTTTCATCAATCACGCTTTCTCCATGAGCTGGCAAATCAACATACACCCTTTTGTATCCTTCCAGGTTATCAAATATCTGTTCTACCCATGCCTTCATTGAGCGATAATCAGTGCCCATTGCGTGAATGATCACAATAGGAAAACCTTCTCCTTGAATCTGATAATGAATTGACCCTTTACTTACTTTACATTCCATGTCCTAAGTCTCCCGTTTTTAAATCTGCTTATTTCTGCAGCTCCCTCACCCACTCATCATCCCATTGAAATTCTGTTTTTCCCCTGTCTGATTCTATGAAAATACTCTTTGGATACGGCAGAGCGAGCTCTGGCATATGATCAACGCTAAAAAAACGAAGCTCTGCGGTTTCGTTATCAATCGGATTAAGTACCCCACCTTGAACCTGACAGTCAAAAACGAATACCACATACTCAACTTTATGCCCGTTCGGATATTCGTAGCGAAAATCCTTCCCGCCAAAAACACCTAATAGATTACTAGCTTTTACATATAAGCCTGTTTCTTCCCAAACTTCACGAACAACCGCCTCGGCTGGGGCTTCTCCAATTTCGATTGCTCCAGCCGGCAGGCTCCATTTCTCACCATTGCCTTTGTTTTGGAACAAGATCTCTCCTGCTTCATTCCGCACAATTCCCGCCACAGTTGGCATGAAAATCAATTCCGCTCCAAAACTGTTTCTTAGATTTTTATAATAATTGGACATTCCCATTCAAATCACCACCTAATTATATACATTCGCTCGCTCTCCATATTTTTCCTCCCACATATTATAGGTCTCACCCTCATTCCTGGGCGATAGCCCACACCCTCCGCGTTTACCTACATATTTTATAAGGAATTTATTCGTCTGCTTTGAAGGCGGATTTAAAATAAGGAGCGTGCCAGCATGAATCCATATCAGTATTACTACAGCCCCCAGCATTTTGACCCTTATACTCACTATGACTATAATTATTACGGACATCAGCAGGAACCAAATGATAGACAGCAGGGTCTTGAAAGAAGAGTAAACCAGCTTGAACGTCAATCTCAGCAGCAAAAAGCAGAATTAGACAGACAAAACAAAGAAATTGCCCGCCAAAACAGAGAAATAACTCGACTGAACAGAGAGATTGGTCGTATTAACGACGAAATTCAAAGACTGAATCAAAATGATGAAAGGCATACACGCCGCCTGAATAGGCTGAATCAGCGCTTGCGTACAGTGGAAAACCGTTTGAACATTCCATTCTCGGCGACGGATGGAGATTTTTAATAAATTCATAAGAAAAGCGCAAGCGACTTG
>NZ_JBALSS010000028.1:47795-49745 GCF_036967045.1 Bacillus sp. JJ1609
CGACCGGTGAAGTCGTTCTATACTTTCTTATCCTTTAAAAAAGCAGGACCAAACCCCTTTTGGTTCTGCTTTTTGCATAGCACTTCCAGATTTTAGGTAAACTAAATTCAAAAACAAGATCCAACAAAATTACTTTAATTGACTAAATTATGCTACTATATACAGGTACTACTTCTACTTAATTTAGCGAGAGCATGATTGCTTACTTAGGAGTTCTAACATGAAAAAAATGAAATACTTAACCACCTTTTTCATACTCAGCATAGTTTGGATTTTTGGGACAAACTATCTGCTAAAATTATATGCCCCTTCGCCTTTTATCACACTGGTCGAACATACGAAAGAAGTTCTTTATGTTGTGCTTGCGGGCTGGTTTTTCTATTTTTTCATTTCGAAGATGGAAGAATTGAATGCTTCAAGGGAAGAGGAAAAGCGCTTATCCACGCTGATCAATTCCATGGTTGATTTTGTCAATTTCAAGGACGGAGAAGGCCGATGGATCCAGGCAAATGATTTCGGATTGAAGCTTTTCGACCTCGAAAACGTAGATTATAAAGGCAAAAAGGACTCAGAATTGGCAGAATACAGTGATTTTTTCGCCGACTCATTAAGATATTGCGAGATATCTGATGAAGAAGCCTGGAAAGCCGGAGGGATCATCCGTGTGGAAGAAGTCCTTCCACAGCCAGATGGCAGCAATAAGACCTTTGATACAATCAAAGTTCCTCTATGGAATGGTGACGGCAGCAGACAAGGACTCGTTATCATTGGGCGAGATATCACTGAGCGGAAAATCGTTGAGACTTTGCTTGAAGAAAGTCGGCAGCAATACCGGTCGTTGTTCGAATACAGTCCTGACATCGTTGCGATGCTGGACCTAAACGGGACAATCACAAATGTGAATCCTCAGTTTCAGAAAATCACAGGCTATAATGCTAACGATTTTATTGGCAGGCGTATTGGAGAGTTGCTCCCTGATAACAGCAGGCAATTAGTTTTGGACAGAATCACCAAGGTGATCAAGGATCAATGTCCGCAAATGTTCGAGCTTAATGTTCCTCATAAGAACGGGAATCCCCTCATGCTTCAAAGTACTTCCTTGCCTATCATTGTGAATGATAAGCTTGCCGGGATTATCTGTAATTCAAGGGATGTAACGGAATTGCGGCAAACGGAGGAGCGTTTGCGGAGAACGGATAAATTATCAGTCGTCGGTGAACTATCTGCAAGTGTTGCCCATGAAATACGCAATCCGCTTACTTCACTAAAGGGACTGGTCCAGCTGCTGCAAATGGAAGATGAAAAGCACCAGCTATATTATCAAATCATGCTTGATGAACTGAACAGGATCAACCATATTGTCGGTGAGTTATTACTGCTCGCCAAGCCTCAGCAGATAAAATTCATTGAAGCCGATATACAGCTGATTCTATACAATGTTATATCACTGTTAAAAACAGAAGCAAGCCTTCATAATATCCAAATAGAGTTAGAGGTTCACGACCAGCAGGTAATGATCGAATGTGAACCAAACCAGCTGAAGCAGCTGTTCATTAATATCGTGAAAAATGCGATTGAAGCTTCATCGGCTGAGGATGTCGTATTGATTTCACTGCAAAGCACTGATGATCACGTTACGGTACGTGTAAAAGACGATGGCTGCGGAATTTCCAAGGAATTCATGGAAAGAATCGGCGAGCCGTTCTACTCCTCCAAGGAAAAGGGCACAGGTCTCGGGATGACAGTAAGTTTCAAAATTGTACAGTCTCATAACGGAACGATAAAATTCAAGAGTGAGCCAGATAAGGGTACTGAAGTGATCGTACAATTGCCTATTAAACATGATGGCAATAATGAAGTGAAAACGAATTAAATTATTTATCATAAATCCTCTGTTAAAGGTGAATGTTGTTTTTAAACCTGTTGATTGAAGTGGAAGGCGCGAAGACT
>NZ_JBALSS010000028.1:49786-76888 GCF_036967045.1 Bacillus sp. JJ1609
AAAGCGAAGCGCCTGGAATGGAAATCAACAGTTAACGTTAACAGAGCCAACCTAAAACAAATAAGCGAAAGGACAAATAATCATGTCCTCTCGCTTTTTTTATCGTGATTGTTTGTATGGATTGATTTTCGCCACAAATGTACGAAAATCAATCTTCATCCTTAATATCAATATCCTCCGGTACTGGTTCGCTCAAAATTTCCTCTACCAGCTTTTTATACTTCTCTACCTGTTCCATATGTGTGTTGAATTGTTCCTTGTAAATTAGATATTGGTCACCATCATGAATCGCCCTGATTTTCTTTTGGAAAATCAGATTTTCGATTTGTGGTTCTGGCATCGATAAATATTCTGATGTTTCTTTTAAAGTCATATACAAGTTATTTCATCCCTTTATTGATCTTTTTTCAGCAAGCTGGTCAACAAGCTTTTCCGCTGCTCTTCTATAAAAATTGCTTATATTGATAAGCGATGCAATTAATAATACTGATTCAAGCTCCTCGGGATTCTCTGCCTCAAGCTTTTTGACCTCAGCATTCACTTCTTGTTCCGTTTTCAGTACATCCTCATTGAAAATCTCAATGTTTTTCTCATGAAGATTTAAATAGCTTCTGTAAAATTGTTCTAACTGCAGCTCCCCGGATTCTGCTCTATCGTTGATGCCGCCAAGAGTTTGTTTTATATCCTGAATGGACAGTCCGCCTTTTAGCTGATAAATCAAGCTGATCAGGATCAGATGCTCTTTCGAATATTTTTTATTTTTAATAGGGAAGAATAGCTTCCCTTTCGCATAATTGTTAATCATCGTCTTTGTCAGCACTTTGTCCTCATCATTCCTGGTTGAGCTCCCAAAACTCTTCTCAAACAATTGAATGACTTGGTCCATATACAAATCGATTCCGGGTATATCCTCCAGCGCGATATTATTTTCAAGGCCAAGTTCGGCGAGCAGGTCTGCTATATTACTCAAAGTTTATCCCTCAATGTTTTTCTTTTATTATAACGCAAAAAAAAACTAACGTAAACATTGACTACATATCATTACATGTATATCATTATAAGTAGTTATTAAAACTACATCGTGAAACATGGAGGGATTTCAATGAACAGTTATATTCGGGAACCAATCAATGGCCTTACCCATTTGGGGGGTGCATTACTGTCTTTTGCCGGGCTGCTTGCACTTGTGATAAAGGCTTCGCTTACTACTGGTTCAGCACTGGCTATTACCTCGGTCACCATTTTTGGTATTAGTATGATTCTTCTCTACACGGCATCAGCAACCTATCATATGGTTATAGCTAAGGACTGGGTGATTGCGTTCCTCAGACGGATTGACCATTCAATGATTTTTGTATTAATCGCTGGATCGTATACACCCTTTTGCCTGATCAGCCTGAATGGAATGACAGGATGGACTTTATTCGCCATCATCACCTTTGCAGCATTATGCGGCATCCTGTTCAAGATGGTTTGGTTCAAAAGTCCAAGATGGCTGTCTACCTCCATCTATATCGTCATGGGATGGATGGTCATCTTCGTCGTCTCTCCACTTTCATCTGTTTTGAGTCCAGGAGGGATTTTCTGGCTTGTTGCTGGTGGGGTTATGTATACAATTGGCGGAGTGATATACGCATTGAAGCCTGACTTCCTGCGTTCTAAATATCTCGGTTTTCATGAAATTTTCCACATCTTTATCCTGCTCGGAAGCCTTGCCCATTTCCTCAGTGTTTACCTTTTTGTTTTATAAAAAAATGTGCCTGTTCTCCAATTCAGAGAGCAGGCACATTATGTTTAACTTACGTTTTTCACATTATTATCGTTATATCTCTTATGGAACCCTTTTCCATAGTAAAAAGCAGTCAGCAGTCCCAGCCATAGAGGCCCTATGAAAAGAGCGACCCTCGTGTCAGGACTGAATGCCATCAGGACGATGACAAATGCCAGGAAGGCTAATGAAAGATACGAAGTGAATGGGAATAATGGAAGCTTGTACTTCAGCTTTTCCACTTCATTCTCCTTCAAACTTTTTCGATAACGAATCTGTGACAGGAGAATAATTGCCCAAGTCCAGATTGCCCCAAATGTTGCAATGCTTGTCACCCACGCAAAAACTTTTGCCGGGACGATATAATTTAAAACTACTCCGATCAGCAGTGCAGCCGCAGATGCCAAAATTGCAAATCCAGGTACACCATTCTTAGTAAGCTTGCTGAATTTTTTCGGTGCTTCATCATGATTTGCAAGGTTGAATAGCATTCGGCCAGTGCTGAAAATCCCACTGTTGCATGAAGATAGTGCAGCTGTCAGCACAACGAAATTAATGATTCCCGCTGCTGCAGGAATACCTAATTGTTCAAAAGTCAGTACAAACGGGCTTCCCTTCGAACCAATTTCATCCCATGGATAAATGGACATAATCACGAATAATGCCCCTACATAAAAAATCAGGATGCGCCAGAATACCGAATCAATCGCCCTGGCTAGTGATTTCTCGGGATTCTTGACTTCCCCGGCAGTGACACCAATCATTTCAATTCCCAAATAAGCAAACATGACCATTTGCAGGGACAGAAGGACACCCTTTATTCCATTCGGGAAAAATCCGCCGTTCTCCCATAGGTTTTGGATTCCTGTAGCGATACCGCCATTGCCGATCCCCCAAATAATCATACCGGCTCCAGAAACAATCATGGCAAGAATCGTCACGATCTTAATCAACGCAAACCAGAATTCCAGCTCCCCATAAGCTTTTACAGCCAGGAAGTTAACCGAGGCCATTATGATGAGGGCAGCAAGTGCCCAAATCCAGCGTGGAGTCTCTGGAAACCAGTATTCCATATAAATGCCGACAGCGGTTATTTCCGCCATACCGGTAACAATCCATAGGAACCAATAGTTCCAGCCGGTGATATATCCAGCAAGCGGTCCGAGGTAGTCTCTTGCATATTTGCTGAAAGATCCCGCGACTGGCTTCTGAATCGCCATTTCGCCAAGAGCCCTCATGATAAAGAACATAATCATTCCGCTGAAAGCATATCCAAGCAAGATTCCTGGGCCAGCCAGCTTTATTGCCGATGCGGATCCAAGAAATAGCCCGACACCAATTGCCGCACCTAACGACATAAGTGTGATATGCCTTTCCTCCAGCCCGCGTTGCAGTTCATTTCCCTGTGATGTTTTCATGCTGTCTCTCCTCTACTAAATATTTCGGATGACTAAATTGTTATTGTTTTAATAATAATTATACCCGGACTAATAGTTGAATCTTTCGATAATTCTCTGGATAAGAATAGCACTTATAAGAATGCAACCCCTTTACTATACACAAATGCGAATGATTCAAAACCTTATTTTTAGAAAATTATTATTCTTATAAAATTTCCTTTCGCCATTTTACCATGAAATCCAGTCTATAAAAATATGAAAATTTTCTCATAATAAAAAAAGCCTTTCTAACCCCATAAATGGTCGGAAAGGCTGATAGATCTCTAAGTTGACAATAAGCGCCAGTTAATAGAACATCCGTCGTCTTTGTTTAGGAGCAGGCTGGTATTTCCTCATAGGCCCGTAGTCCAGTACTTCTTTTAAGTAAAAATCACCATTAGGGTTCTGCTGCTTCAGCAGTTCTGCCAAATATGTAATGTCATCCATTGCCCGGTGCGTCTGGAATTTCGATATATTATGAGCCTGAAGCAATGTAAGCAGCTTACTGTTCGGAAATCCGTGGTTTTTCCATTGCACGTTCTTCATTGTACAATACCATCTCATCTCATTCACTTCAGGATACATCCTGAACAAAAAGCTGCGATCGAATGAGGCATTATGTGCAAAGATTGCATCCGTTCGATTAAAGTAATCCATGATTTTTTCATCATAAAACGTCTTTCCCCTTACCATGTCATAGGAGATACCATGGATTCGATAAGCACGGTCATAATTATTTTGCGCGGATCTTGAAAGCGGCTCTCGCAAATACGAATCCTCATCAATGATCTCGATAATTTCTCCTGTTTCTTCGTTAAAAGAAAACAGCTTCAACGCCAATTCAATAATTTCATCTGAATCGGGACCCAATCCAGTTGTCTCCACGTCCACTACCAATCCTAACTTATTCTCACTACTCAAAAATGTCACCCTTTTCAGCTGAAATATAGATCTATCAATATCATATAGCAGGAAAATCTTTAATTCCAGCCAAACACAGCAGGATGAATTTTTTTCCAACCGAATGCCTTATAACTTTCTATTTATCTCCAATCTGCCTGCAGTATTCTTCATGAAAATTTTCAGCATCGCAAAGCCGATTGCAGCACCGGCAAGTGAACTAATGAAAAACGCCGGTACAAGACCGAACAACGCTGCTTCATTTCCAAGAAAACGTGTGGCGATTGGATAGCAGGCGATTGCACCTATAATCCCCGTGCCAACTACTTCTCCTGCAAAGGCAAAAAATATTTTGTTCGTTTTTTTAAATAAAAAAGCCGCCAATAACGCGCCAATCATGCTTCCCGGAAAAGCAAATACAGAGCCTGTGCCCATCAGGTTCCTTAAAAGGGAAATTCCAAATGCCTGGGCAACAGCATAGTACGGCCCTAACAACACCGCGGACAGTACATTGATAAAATGCTGCACGGGAAAGACCTTCACAATCCCCAGTGGGATAAACAACAGGTGGCTTGTCAGTGTTCCAATAGCCATCAACATCGCTGTCAGCGTAAGCTTGTGGGTACTTTTCATGTTAGCCTCCATTCTTTATTTTTTGAGGATGGACCTCCCAAAGATGATCTTTATTGAAAGATTTTTTGTCTTAATCTGGATGCTGCTTCCTTAACATTGTCTGCCTGGCTGATCGCGGTGATGACAGAAACCCCAGCACCGCCAGCTTTTATAACAACTGATGCATTTTCTGCATTGATTCCCCCTATCCCTACGATCGGGATGTTAAAGTCTCTTAATTCCTCTATTAGGACAGTCCCCTGGACCGCCTTCGCATCTATCTTTGTTTGCGTCGGAAAAATCGGTCCAACACCGAAATAATCCGCGCCTGCATGTCTAGCTTTTTCAGCTTCCTTAAGATTGTGTACTGATACACCAAGAATCTTATCGCCTATCCTTTTGCGGACTAGTGCTGCATCATCATCCTCTTGGCCAATATGCACTCCATCCGCGTCCAATTCGATAGCCAATTCAATATCATCATTCACAATAAACGGGATGCCGTTTTCCTTACAGATCCATTGCAGTCTTTTACCCAGTTCAAGTTTTTCTTTAGCTTGAAGGCAGCCCTCTCCCTTTTCGCGAAATTGAAAAAGTGTGACCCCGCCTTCTATAGCCTCAGTTAAAACTTTTTCAGGAGCCTTCAGGCAGTTCGTACTGCCTGCTATAAAATAAACCTTAAGCAAGCTTTCCATATGTTCCGGACTTATCCTTGTCATGGCGTCAGCCTGCTTTCTACTTTATTTTTAAGATTAAAGGCCCAATGGTTCGTTGGCCCATGCCCATTGCCGATATTTAACGGCTCCGCGATCGCGGCCTGAATGAATTCCTTCGCCACAGATACCGCTTCATACACAGCAGCTCCCTTCGCAAGCTGGGCGGCAATCGCTGCTGAAAACGTGCAGCCGGTTCCGTGAGTGTTTCTTGTATTCATTCTTGGTCTCGAAAATATTTCAAATTCTGTGCCGTCAAAAAGCAAGTCAACAGATTCTTTCGGATTATCATCATGACCGCCTTTAATGACCACATATTTTGCTCCGTTTGCATGAATCCTTCTGGCAGCTTCCTTTTTGTCATCGATGATTTTAATCGACATACCTGTCAGGACTTCTGCCTCCGGAATATTAGGGGTAACCACTAAGCAAACAGGCAGCAGATACTTTTTCATTGCCGATACAGCTTCCTGCTGAAGAAGAGGTGCTCCGCCCTTCGCAATCATCACTGGATCGACAACGACCTTATCCCAGCGGAATTGCTTTATTTTTCCAGAGACAGCTTCAATAATTTCGGCATTGAAAAGCATCCCAGTTTTCAATGCATCAACGCCAATGTCTTCCCCTACTGATTGAATCTGTTTTGCGACAGCTTCTGGCTCCATCGGGTAAACGCCCTGGACGCCAAGAGTGTTCTGGGCTGTTACTGCTGTCAGCGCAGACATGCCAAATACCTTCAGTTCCTGAAATGTTTTCAGATCAGCCTGTATGCCTGCCCCGCCGCCGCTATCAGATCCTGCGATTGTCAGAGCTTTAAACATTTTCTTTTGTCCCCCTTTTGGTAAAAGAACTATAGTTTAGGATGTCATCTTCGTTTACTTTGTACAGTTGATCTAGAAACTCTACTTGGAAGCTGCCAGTTCCCTTTTCTGCAGATTTTTCTGCTGCTCTTTCTGCTGCTACCCCATAGATGACAATTGCTGCAGCTGCTGCAGTGAGCGGGTTTTTTTCGACTGCCGCAATCGCGCCAATGACTGAAGTTAGCAGGCAGCCAGTACCGGTTACCTTTGTAAGGATCGGATGTCCGTTATGGACAATGAATGTCAGCTTTCCGTCGGTGATGATGTCATCTTTTCCAGTTAGCGCAACGACTGTATTCAATTTTTTCGCGGCAGAAACAGCAAGCTCGATGACATCCCCAACTGCCTCGCCAGCGTCCACGCCGTGAATATCCCATTTTTCACCGGCCACATTTGCGATCTCGGCTGCATTTCCTCTGATAATCGAAATCTCCAATTCTTCCATAAGCTTCAAAGCAGTTTCAGTACGATAAGCCGTGGCCCCTGCGCCGACCGGATCAAGAATGACAGGCACTCCATGCTCATTTGCTGCTTTTCCGGCAATCAGCATCGACTCAACCACTGTCGAATTCAAGGTTCCGATATTTAGCACAAGACTCCCTGCCATTGCGGCCATTTCGGCAACTTCTTCAGCAGCATAAGCCATGACTGGCGATGCCCCCAGCGCAAGCAAGCCATTGGCGGTGAAATTGGTGACAACGACATTCGTGATGTTATGAATCAGCGGTTTTTGGGTGCGTACCTTTTTTAGCAAACTAACGACCTCTGATTTTTCCATGACAATTCCTCCTTTTGATTACTGCGAACTAACCTCTAAGTGCAACGTAATTTAAAACTAGGGACTTCCTTTTAACTTCTTGTTCTTCTATTTCCAATTCTCTTAGTCCATGACAAGTCCGCCATCAACTACAAGGTTTTGCCCCGTAACCGCTCGCCCCCATGGAGATGCAAAAAATACAACTGCATTTGCAGCTTCAGCTGGGTCCGTTACTTTTCTAAGGGGGGTCGATGACTGGATCAACTGGAAAACCTCCTCAGAAGTAGCGGAGCTTGCGTCTGTTGTTTTTAGCAAACCGCCCGAAACCATATTGACGGTGATGCCATATTTGCCAAGATCATTCGCCATATTTCTGGTAAAACCAAGTAAGGCCGCTTTGCTCGTCGTATAGTCATGATAGGCGACAACAGGGTTCTGGAATAGGTTTGTGCCAATGTTTATGATTCTCCCAAACTGGCATGTTTTCATATCAGGAAGTCCGGACTGGATGGTATTCAACGCTCCTCTGATGGCACCTTCAAGCTGAGCATGGTAATCCTCCCAGCCGACGGAAAAGGCATCCTTATTCGTAACAGGGTCGAACTTGAAGCTGACTAGAGCGTTATTTACCACGGTGGTAATCGGTGTTCCAAAGTGCTCCTTTGCCTGCAAGAACATGTTTTGAACCTGTTCGGAATCCCTCACATCCGCCTGGACAGCTAGTGCGGCATCCCCAATTTGTTCGGCTAGCTGCCTTGCTTTTTCCTCGCTTTGAAAATAGTTGATTACGACTCTCGCGCCTTCTCTTGCAAAAGCCTTAACCGTTTCTGCACCCAATCCTCTGCTGCCGCCAGTTACTAGAACTACTTGATTTTTTAATTCCATTTTTTTAACCTCCTTAAAATAAGGCTTTGTTAAATTAGACTGTTGATATTTAACACAGCCAAAACATAAAAAAGCCAGATCCATAATAGGACCTGGCTTAAAAGCAATGTAAGGGAAAAAAACATCTCTCACTACTTTCCTACGCTGGTATTACCCAGATCAGGTCCAAAGGGTCAAAAAACTAATGTTTTCCTCTCAGCCCAACACAGGGCTCCCCTAGTAGTACAACGAATATTTAATTAATTTCATAGTAGCCTTAACATTTATATATGTAAAGGGATTTGATTTTATTATTTTTAAGAACAATTTTTATAACCCAATACAAATTGTGTTCAATCAGATATATGATAATATGAAAATATACTCAAGAATGGGAGATGAAGGGAATTGAAAAACGAGATTATTGAAAGATTTACTTCTTATGTAAAAGTAGATACGCAATCAAATGAAAACAGTGAAAGCTGCCCTTCGACTGAAGGCCAGTTAACGCTTGCCAATATGCTTGTGGAAGAATTGAAAACGATCGGCATGGAGGACGTCACGATTGACGAGAACGGTTATGTGATGGCCACGCTTCCTGCCACTACAGATAAAGATGTACCGACGATCGGCTTTCTTGCTCACGTTGATACAGCGACTGATTTTACTGGAAAGAACGTCAATCCACAGGTCATCGAAAATTTTAACGGCGATGCAATTGTCCTGAATAAAGAGCAGGATATAGTTCTATCACCTGAGGATTTCCCAGAGCTTCCGCAATATAAAGGGCACACATTGATCACTACGGATGGCACTACCCTTCTTGGAGCCGACAATAAAGCTGGCATTGCTGAAATCATGACTGCGATGGCTTATTTGATTAAGCATCCAGAAATTAAGCATGGCAAGATCAGGGTTGCTTTTACACCTGATGAAGAAATCGGCAGAGGACCTCATAAATTTGATGTAGCAGCGTTTAATGCTAAATTCGCTTATACGATCGATGGCGGCCCGCTTGGCGAACTGGAGTATGAAAGTTTTAATGCAGCAGGTGCGAAGCTAACGTTTAAAGGGAAGAATGTACACCCGGGTACAGCAAAAGGAAAAATGGTCAACTCCGCGAAACTCGCGATGGAATTCCACAGCATGCTGCCGGCAGAAGAAGCTCCAGAACATACGGAAGGATATGAAGGCTTCTTCCATTTAAGCTCCATTACTGGCGATGTTGAAGAAACGAAACTGCAATATATCATCCGCGACTTCCACAGTGACAGCTTTCAGGCTCGAAAGAATTTGTTCGAGAATATCGCTAGCGAACTGAAGGATAAGTACGGTGAAGGCCGCGTCCACCTGGAATTGAATGATCAGTACTATAATATGAAGGATAAAATCGAGCCAGTTAAGGAAATCGTCGACATTGCATACGAAGCGATGGAAAACCTCGGCATCAAGCCGATCGTGAAGCCAATCCGCGGCGGTACAGACGGCTCCCAGCTAAGTTATATGGGGCTGCCTACACCAAACATCTTCACAGGAGGCGAAAACTTCCACGGCCGATTCGAATACATCTCAGTCGACAACATGCTGAAATCCGTAGAAACAATCGTCGAAATAGCCAAACTATTCGAAGCCAAAGCATAACACTTTAACACACCACCGCGCCGGGGGTCAGACCCCCGGCACTTTAACGCATAACCGCACTGGGGGTCTGACCCCCAGTGCTTTAATGTGTTAAATCGGTCTGTGGTCTTAGGTGGATTTAATTCTGTGGGGCATTGGTGGGATTTGGTATCTGCGTTATCTTAGATATATAGATTGATTGAGAGGGGAAACGAAAATGATAAAGCGGATTTTGGTTATTTTTTTGATTATTACGGGTGCGTATATCGCGATGAATTATTTGTTTGACGGGAACGGGAATACTCTTTCAAAGACGGAGGATTCTGCTAAGGTTTCAAAGGACATCGAGAACATCTCGATCGATATCTCCAGTGTCGCAACGACAATTGTACCTGAGGAAAGAGATGATGTCCGTGCAGAGCTAAAAGGCAAGGGTACTGTTTCTGTAAATAAGCGTGGGGATGACATTGAAGTTTCAGTTAAGCGCAAAGGTTTCTTCTGGTTTAATTGGTTCGAACTTGATAACACGGCATTAACCATTTATATACCAGAGAATTATGACAAAAATATGGAAATTAAGCTAGGATCAGGCGAGGTAACATTTAAAGGGAGCTCCATCCAGGATCGCATGGAACTCGATACACTTTCGGTCGAAATAGGCTCAGGAAGCATGGTGCTGAAAAACCTAGATGTTAAAGCTCTGGAGCAGCACATTTCCTCAGGTGAGGTCGAGATCAATTCCTTATCAGCTGAAACAGGTACTTTTGAGGTAAGTTCAGGGGATGTAAATGTACAGAACTACACTGGAAAACTTGATGCCGATGTTTCTTCAGGTGATTTGGAAATCCAGATGGATGAATTGAAGGATTCCATCAGCTTAAACGTGAGTTCAGGGGACATCAAACTGGATCTGCCTGATGATGCAGAGTTCACATTAAACGGAAAAACGAGCAGCGGAGATCTATCATGCGACTTCCCGCTCGAAAATAAACAAGAAAGCGACAAGCGCCTTAGCGGTAAGCACGGCAACGGAAAATACAAGATAGACGCTGATGTTTCCAGCGGTGATATTGAAATCTTTTAATAAGAAAAAAGCCTGAACACCAGCAGATTTGCATGGAGTCCAGGCTTTTTTTCTAAAGATGAAAAGCCTAGAATATATAGGTCTTCCGCTTAGCATCTGAATTTCCAGTATCATAAAATGCCAGCACAAGCTTCGTATAAATAACATTAAACATTTATACTCTTTTACTTTAATTCTCTTTACTTTAAAATTAGTTCAAAGATATTCATTCATTTCCACCTCCCAAGGAGTGCGGTTATGTTTGAACTTTTTATTTACCATGCTTGAACAGCTCTGAATTATTGTGACAATTGCTTTCATTTACATCGATAGGAGGTTGAGATTGATATGAAAATTTTAATTGTAGGCGCCGGAGCGATTGGCGGTTATTTTGGTGGACGACTTTTGGAAAAAGGCGAGGACGTTACGTTCCTGGTTCGTGAAAAACGCAGGCAGCAGCTCAGGGACAATGGCCTTATCGTTGAAAGCGTTCATGGAAATATGCACAACGCTGAGCCAAAGACTATTTTAGCTGGAGAAAATGCTGAGCCCTTTGATGTGATTTTAGTCTCTACCAAGTCTTATCATTTAGCGGGTGCGATGGAAAGCATTCGTCCTTATGTTGGCACCGAAACGTTGATTCTGCCTTTGCTGAATGGCATTGCCCATCTTGATGCCTTGACCGAAGAATTTGGTGCGGAGAAGGTTTTGGGAGGGTTATGCTTTATTGAAACGACTCTCGACGAGAATGGCAGAGTGATACAGACAAGTCCAATCCATGATCTTGTTTTTGGTGAAAGGAACGGTGAAAAAACTGAAAGGATTATGAAGCTTCAGGCGGCTTTTGAAGACACGAATGCGAACTTCCGCCTTTCAGAAAACATTGAGCAGGAAATGTGGCACAAATACTTATTCATCACCTCGCTAAGCGGTATCACCTCCCTGTTCAGATCTCCGATTGGACCGATCCGGGAACAGCCGCAAGGGATGGAAACAATCAAAAACTTGCTGCATGAAACGATCAATATCATGAAAAGCTTAGATGCACCGCTTGCCGAACAAGTTCTTGAGGCGACCTTGGCGAGGATGAATGAAATTGGCTATAGCATGAAATCCTCCCTTCAGCGGGATATGGAAAAATCATTGCCAACAGAAGGAGACCATTTATTTGGCTATCTATTAGAAACTGCCATCAAATTAGGGCTTTTAGCGCCTACATTGTCTGTGATTTATGCCAATGCAAAAATATATGAATCAAATCTAGGCTAAAATATCTGATGCCTGCCCCTTAGCTGGAGCAGGCATCTTTACGTTCTAAATCATTCAACCCCAGGAAACCACCCAGGTGTATTGACGATTGCCTGCCACAGCGGATCGGGTACAACAAGGCGAGCCTGAGCTCCAAGATCGATTTTCGTCTCAATTACAGCTTCCCTGCCGCTTTCTACTTTTTCAACCCAGTCTGGGTCGATAATCAGTTCACGTCCTAAAGCAATCAATGGGACGCCTATTTCAAATGCTTTCAGCACTTCATCGGCACTATAAAGGGAGCCGACGCCGATAACAGGAACTTTCTGGCCAACTCGCTCCTGTATAATTTCTATTCTTGAACGCTCATCCTCTACGCCTCTTTTTGGCTTTGACCAGAAATCATTCAAAGATACGTGCAGATAATCAAGATTTTTATCTGCTAACGCATCAATCAGCTGTAAAGTGTCAGCCATTGTGATACCTGGTGTTTCTGGTTCCTCAGGCGAAAATCGATATCCGACGATAAATGGCTCCTTTGCATGCTGGGTGGTCACTTTTTTCACCTCGTCTACAACCGCTAGCGGAAATGCCAGCCTCTTATCAAGAGAGCCTCCCCACTTGTCCTCGCGTCGGTTGGAATGCGGTGAAAAGAACTGCTGAATCAGATAGCCGTTAGCGCCATGAATCTCAACTCCATCAAAGCCTGCCTCAATCGCACGGCGTGTCGTTTCGCCAAAAGCAGCAATGATGGTTTCCACCTCATCGCCGCTAAGTGCACGAGGTGCTTTTCCATTCCCGCGCTCTGAAGGAACATCACTTGCACTTACGATTTCACCATTCGGAACAAGATCCGGAGGACATTCACGTCCGCCATGGAAGATTTGCAGAACGGCTTTTGCTCCCTGCTCCTTGATTGCTGAAGCCAATTTCTGCAGGCTTGGAATCATTTCATCTGTATCAGCCCCAAATTCACCTTTAAAGCCCTTTCCATCTGGTGTTACATATGTACATGCTGTAACGACCATACTGACTCCATTGGAGCGGCGGGCATAATAGTTAACCTCGGCATCAGTAACGCTGCCATCCTCGTTGGATGAAAAATTCGTCATCGGCGCCATAACAATCCGGTTCTTTAAGCTGATTCCATTCGGAAAAGTATACGGTTCAAATAAGCGTTTGTACTTTGGATTCATACTAAAAGCCTCCTTCTTTAACATACTAAAGTGTAATAACCTTATATCCATTAAGGTAAACATCCTTGGTTATTATTTGCTTTCTGACCGAAAAAAAACAGCGGAACCCCAATCCGCTGTTAAGTATTATTTGCTAGTTTTAGCAATTGCATTTTTGATTGCCTCAGCCTGCTGTGTCATATTACCTGTCCCTTGAAAGTGCAAATACATAATCCTCGGTTCTTCGAAGAACATGTGATTATGCAATGCGGATATATCTATATTTCCTTTTCTCAATTCACCTATGACTGGATTAACTTCTTCCTGCAGCAAAGCGAATTCACCGATGACTGCAGTCTTATTATTCACTTTCTCAAATACCAAATTGAAAACCAGTTCCATTGTTTCAGGTGATAACTTATTCCCAATGTGTGTCACATTCGGACTCTTCCGCACTATTTCAACCTTGCAACTCCCTCCTCTGATTTCACATCAGTTTGAAAGATGTTTTTTAATGCATCACAATCCGCCTGGCCTGCAGCATGGGTTCCGGCAGGTAAAAACATCGTAAAAAACAGCGCTGCTGCCATGATTAATTTTTTCAGGTTAGCCACTCCTTTTAGTCTTTATCATGCCAGATTATCTGTTGGATATTCCCGTTGTGCTAGAATGCGTACTGGTAAAAAAGTGAACTAGCACATTTTAAACTGAGTATGGTTTCACTAGTTTATTTTCGAGTTGGGTTTCTTTTTTCATCAGATGAACCCGAATTTTTCTACAAGTGAATACATTTCTACTGTCATCTGCATTCAAGCTCTTGACCAACCCCTGCTTATTATCATTTTAGATCGTTCTAGTACTAGTTGAACGAGTTTAATACCAGTTGAATCAGATATAATACCAGTTGAGGGGAGTTTAATACCAGTTGGAATAGATATAATACCAGTTGCATCGAGTTTAATACCAGTTGGATTAGTTATAGTATTTATTGAGCCGGTCTTATTTCCAGTTGAGCATCATCCCGCTTGTTTCCATTCCCAAATGAGCATTGTTCCGCCGTTGCAATCGTTTTTTCTCCAATTCGAGCATTTCCTTACCAATTAAAAAAGCATCCTGCTATTGCAGAATGCCTTCAAGGTCCATATTTTTTTTCAATAAATCTTCCATTGCATCCGGAGGCAGAGGCCTGCTGAAATGATATCCCTGTCCGATCATACAGCCATTTCTTAATAAAAATGCTACTTGTTCCTGTTCCTCGACACCTTCTGCGATGACATCAAATTGCAGGTTGTGTCCCATATCAATGATGGTTTTAACCATTGCACCCTGGTTGGCGTGATGGATAATGTCATCAACAAAGGATTTATCAATTTTAATTTTATCGATTGGCAGATGCTTCAATAAGCTTAAGGAAGAATAGCCTGTCCCGAAATCATCGATTGCCAGCGTGACGCCGAGCTCCTTTAACTGGTTCAAGAGCATCGCTGTATTTTCGCTGTTCTGCATGATGCTTTCGGTAATTTCAAGGTCTAGATAGCTTGGATCCAATCCAGTCTGGTCAAGGATTTGTTTTACAGTATCAATGAACCTGTCTTCCTGAAGCTGCCGCACAGAGATATTCACCGATATAGGGATCGAGCTGTACCCTTTATCATGCCACTCCTTATTTTGAGCAGAAGCCTTCTGCAATACCCACTTTCCAAGCGGTACAATCAATCCTGTTTCTTCAGCAAGTGGAATGAACTCTCCTGGAGAAATGATTCCATTTTCCGGATGCTGCCAGCGGACGAGTGCCTCCACCCCGATGATTTTCCCCGTCGCCAAATTCACCTGCGGCTGGTAATGCAGCATTAGCTGGTCCTGCTCAAGCGCTTTCCTTAAACCATTCTCCAGTTCCATTTTCCTCGAAGAAAGACCGTGAAGCTGATCTGTGTAAAATTGAAAATTATTCTTACCGCGTTCTTTTGCAAGGTACATCGCAGTATCTGCATGCTTGATCAGCGTTTCCTCGTCCTGACCGTCTCCCGGAGCCATGCTGATCCCAATACTAGGGGTAACAAAGAACTCCTGGTTTTCGACGTCGATCCCCTCCGAAAATTCCCCTAGGATCCGTTCGGCGACTTCAATCACTTGAGCTTTATTAAGGCCTTTGAGTAAAATAATGAATTCATCGCCGCCCTGCCGCGAAACAAGCCCTTTGTCTTGCACGGCACTTTTCAGCCTGCTGGCAACTACCTTCAATAAAAGGTCACCAACCCGATGGCCCTTTGTATCATTAATGATCTTGAAGCGGTCAAGGTCCAAAAATAATACCGCTAGCTCTTGATCGCCATTTTTCAATGCTGCGTTCAGGTGCTTCCTGACCATATTCCTGTTGGGAAGGCCGGTGAGGACATCATAATAAGCCATATATTTAATCGTTTTTTCAGCTTTCTTACGCTGAGTGAGATCTCGGCCTACGATCTGTTCCGCCATCCTGCCTTCGTATAAAATCGGCATCGCAGACATCTCTACATCAATTTCTTTCCCATCCACCTGGGTCGCCTTAAATTCGAACCATAATTTCTCCTCGAAATTTTCATCAATCGTCAATTCTCGAGTTTTGATCTCAGAAAGCACCTCGGCAGGAATCAAATTGGAAATCGGCTTTCCTACCAACTCAGCAGGACTTCCTGCTTTAAAGAGCTTGCAGCCCGCTCCATTGATGTAATCGAGTTTTCCCCTGCTATAAACTGCAATCAAATCAGGCGACATCTCGACAAGGCTTCGGTAACGTCCTTCGCTTTCCTGGCGATCGGTAATATCAAATAGCACGCTCGTAAAATCAACAAAGTCACCGTTTTCATCCAGCACCGGTATTCCCCTGTCCTGAATCCAGCGGACTTCGCCATCAGGGCGGATAATCCGATAAATGCTGGTGACCGATTCGCCTTGGGCGAAACCTGTTTCCCTTAGGGTTAATATATGGTGATCCTCAGGATGGATGACCTTTTTCCAGAGTGTGCTGTCTTTATAAAACTCTTCTGAAGAATACCCATATAATTTCTCTATTCCCGATGTAATCAGGAGCGTATCTGTCTTCAAGTCATGAGACCAGATTGCAACATCCAGAGTATCAAAAATACTTTTCAGCCTTTTCTTATTATCCTGCAATTCCTCCGCTGTATGTTCCATCCCTCTAAACAAGCGGATGATTAACATCATAAAAATAAAGGTGACACTTATATCGATAAGAGTTCCGATTACTTCACTAATGGAAAAAAAGAATGAAGTGGCCCAATCAATCAACTCTTCAAGCAGAAGAAAAACAATAATATAAAACGCATTGTATTTATGAATTCTCCCATCACTGCCCATTAACAGTTTCCCCCATGTGCCCAGCTGCAGATTATTTTCTAGTATGTATTGGTCTCTATTTTTTCCAAATACTCTAAAACCTTCTCAAAGGCAGATAACTGCCATACAAGAAAAAGAGCAAATGAAAGCTTGCAGCATAATCTTGAAACAATCATACTTTTTAACAGATGTATATTATTAACATATCAAATAACATAGCAATGGCACAACGAGATTATTACAAATGAACTAGAATTTTGAATAATATTGGGTGAATTAAGGGACTTTTCGATATTTTTGTCATTATTCAGGATAAAAACCAGATTTGTGATTTTACGGTTTATTATTGGATTGATTTGCATAGACTTCTCGAATATGGTCTGAAGCCTCATAATTCAGAACTAAATACATAAAATAATACACTTCTTGGAAAAGCCCTATAACGCTTTTCCAAGAAGTGTCGAAAGTTCACTCTTCTTTTCATTTAAATAGATTTTATCCAGTTCTTTTAATTCCTCCGAATTAAATTTCTCGAGGCTGTAAATAAAGATTTCCTAAATCATCTTCTTGCCTGTCTCGTCTGCATTTTTTCCAATCAATAGAAACGAATCAATGAGGGCAAGCAGGATAGAAAAGTCCTGCTTGCCATAGTGTACGATTTGATAAAACGATAAATAAAGAATATCTTTTGTTCTCTTTTTCAGCCTGATGACTCGTGGCTGTTTATCAGTATCATAGTAAGCGATCTTACCTTACGCATATCCTACCAGTTCCATAAACCCTATACCTTCCAGTGCTTTTCTTTTACCACTAGGAAGAATTTCAATGCCTTCTGCTCTGCACGCCCCCTCCCAGATTCCCTGGATGGGCCCGATGATCGGCATCTCCTGGTTTGGAAAGACTGCTTCAACGTGAAGTTCAATCGCAAACTCCGGTATACTTATCTGCCATTCTACTGGATATCTGGCATTGGTTTTTAAACTTTTCCAGTATTTTATTTTCTTAAAAGTTATATCCCTCGTGAACCGGATGGTTCCATCCTTTTCTACTATATTCGCCATCGAAGAATCGGGTTTGCCCGAGGTCATTTCATTTAAAAGTAGATCGCGGCCATCGCTAAGCTGAATCCCAAACCAATTCCATCCTGACCCTTTTGCCAATGAATAATCCCTGCCCCATTGATGGTCGAACCAGCCTTGGCCTTTCACATTTTCCGTTCCATTCTCCGTTTTTATTATTCCCTGCACCTTGTTCCGGGTAAAAGAATAGTAGTATAGATCATCCGGTTTCCCGTCGCCGCCAATTAACCCAACTTGCTTGAGAGGGGTGAATTCAAGCTGTACCTCTGAATTCCTTTCTTTTAAAAAAACTTCAAAAGCCTCCTCGTTTTCCCCCTTGAAGGTAAGTTTATGGCTGCCATAATTCAAAACAGTCGGATTTTCTATGATATTAGTATTTTTAATATGAGTATGAAGTGAAGGAATCTCACCCTTTAATAGGCATTTATACAGCTTCCACATTCTATAATCTGTCGGGTGGAGCAGCAGGTGGAATGGCAGATAAATTGCCAGCATACCCATTTTCAATTTCCAATCGATACTCGAAAAATTAAATCGTTTTTTCCTATTTAAATCAATCAATGTATGGATTATATAATGCCCCTTGCCGATTTCTAGCTCGCCGACACGGAAAAAAGAGGCCATAACTGCATATTTCCCACCCCTGTCGCCATTAAGATGAGCGAAAAAGTACCACCATTCGATATTGGAATCATTATGAGGGCGCACATCCTTTGGCAGTGAAATTCCATCCATTCGTTCATCATTCATCCCAGCACACACCTTCTGTTTTTAGTAAGGTATGCATGCGCGGGCTAATGAGGGACTATGAGATGTCGGTTACTTAGATGGGCTGCACGAACGCAGGAAAAAAGAATCCTTGGTGCCCAGATATCATTCGTATCATCAATCGCTTGAATTTAACCACCCAGTGGCATATTCTTAAGGATATATAATTCAGATTTAAGGATGGGATTAAGCTGCGTATCAATAAATTCATTAGTGAATCAGGAAAGGCGTCCAGGCGCGGTGCTGACCGGCTGATTGAAGAAGGCCGCGTGACAATTAACGGGAAGGTTGCTAAAATCGGCAGCCAGGTAGAGCCCGGGGACGATGTGAGAGTGAACGGCGACCAAATCAGGATGGCTCAAAATTACGTTTATATAGCCCTGAATAAACCTGTTGGCATCACGAGTACGACCGAGAAACATGTAAAAGGAAATATAATTGATTTAGTCAATCACCCGCTGAGGATTTTTAATATTGGCCGACTTGATAAGGATTCCGAAGGCTTGATCCTCCTGACGAATGACGGCGATATTGTGAATGAAATCCTGCGTGCCGAAAACAAGCATGAGAAGGAATACATCGTTTCAGTGGATAAGCCAATCACGCCTGAATTCCTTAAAGCGATGTCAGAAGGCGTGAGGATTTTGGGAACGAAAACTCTGCCTTGTAAAATTGTCCAGCTTTCGAGATACGAATTCAATATAACGCTGACCCAGGGATTGAACAGGCAAATCCGCCGCATGTGTGAAGCACTCGGCTACGAGGTTTACAGGCTCCAGCGCATTCGAATCATGAATATTCACCTTGGTAATCTTCAGATTGGACAATGGCGCGACCTGACGAAGAAAGAGAAGAAGCAATTATTCAGCGAGCTGGATTATGAACCGAAGGAATGGTAAAACGAGGCTCGACTCCACGATTTATGGTGTAATAATGATAAGGATGCTTATCTTTTAAGATAGGAGTTTTTTTATGAAAAACAATAATACGATGAATCCCTTATCAGAGGATGAAATTATCACAATTTTGGTCGCAGCTAAAGGTATTATTATGTATGGAGGTAAAGGGCTTCTTGGCAAAATACTTGGAGGCTCTAAGGACAAACGGATTTTCACTGCAGACCTCCATCATTCGGAATCATATGGAGCATTTGAAGGCATGACACAAAAGGTGATCATGGAAAAAGTCGAATGGATGATCGAGAATGGCTATCTCACTACGGATGAAAAGCTTTCCCTGCTCGTTTATACTCAAAAAGGCTGGGATGTTGTCATCGAGGAACTCGCAGATGAGTTATATGGTGATTTTCGTCTTGCTGCTGAGTTTGGCAGGTTTGATTTTATAGAAGTGGTCCGAAGCCAGCCTCTTGACCTTCGCATGCTTCTTCTTGACGTCGTTGAAGAAGAGGACGACCCAGAATTAATAGAAATGCTGATACAATGGCTGGAGATTGAGGCAGATGCACCTATTCCTGAAAGGATTCATGAAGTCATTCAGAATTTGGACAAGTCTCATACTCATTCAAGTGCTAATAAAAGGAATTCGAATGATTTAGGTTCTGTTGAAGCCAATAAAAAATGGCTTTCTATTCCTGCAGATTTCCGCCAGATGCTGATTCGTAATGTTTTCTGCGGTAATTGCCTGGATACAGTCCAGATTGAAAAGTACATCATTAAAGATTTCCGCGATACGATTGTTCTTGAAGGTAAATGCAAAAAGTGCGGCAACAATGTCGCCAGAATAATTGATTAAGAATTACTTTTGAAATCATTGGTTTACTTTATCACCCGGTTTCTGACCGGGTCTTTTTTTACTCTAAAATTAGTTTGTATACAAATTATATTTACACAATCTAATTATCTTGTTATACTTATAAAAGGTAATTAAGGAGGATTTTTTATGGAAATGTCTATGGATAAAGCAATTGGCTCTGCATCGGTTCGCCTCAGCAAAAAGCTGACCCGGATCATTAACCTTCATCTAAAACCCTTCAGCATCACTACTGAGCAATGGAGTGTTCTAAGGACATTAAGTGAGTCAAATGACATTTCGCAGAAAGAATTATCCGAAAGAGCAGACAAGGACCAGGCGACTTTGACGAAAATACTTGATCTTCTAGAAAAAAACGACTTCATTGAAAGAGCGCAAAATCCTTCAGACCGCCGTTCATTTCTTATTAAGATCACCCATAAAGGTGCGCAATTAGTGAAAGAAGTTACCCCATATCTTGAGGAAGTTTTTGCGAAAATCACAAACTCTATTCAAGCTGAAAAGCTGGCAATCTATAAAGAGACAGTACTTTCTTTAGAGAAAAATATCGAAATGCTTTTGGAGGAAAACAAATAGAAAGAAGGCTAATTCATGAACCAGACATCTAAGTTATGGACTGCACAGTTTACAGCCATTGTTCTAATGGCTTTTTTATTTTTTCTTTGTTTGCAGCTGCTGACAGCAGGCTTTCCTGCATTCATCACCGACATAAAAAATAACCCGGCACAAGGCGGCTTGATGACGACTGTTTTCATGGCTGCAGCCATTGCTACACGCCCTTTTGTAAGTTCTCTCATGCAGAAAATGGACAACAAAAAGTTGAGCCTGCTCTCATTGGGCTTTATCGCCATTTCAGTTGGTTTGAGTTTCGGGCAGGAATCTGTTGGATTGTTGTTATTGCTAAGGATATTCCATGGAATCGGCTTTGGAGTCATCACTACTATTTTTTCGACGATGGCAACGAATATAATCCCAACTCATCGATTAGGCGAAGGTATTGGCTATTACGGTCTCGCAACAAGTGTCGGAACCAGCCTTGGACCCATGCTGGCGTTAGCCCTCCTTCAGATTTTCTCCTTTAATACATTGATCATCCTGTCGATCGTTTTAACTATCATCACTCTAGTACTGAATCTTTTTGTAAAAGGCCCTGAAAAGCCAGTTCCAGCTAAGAAGGCTGTTCAAAAAGTGAGCTTTAAGGAACATGCCTTTGACCGAAAAGCTTTTACACCAGCTATCTTAACGGCATTTTTCTCCATTACCCTTGGCGGAGTCATCAGCTTTTTAAGAGAACTGGGGAAAGAGGCGAATATTGTCGCATCCATCTCACTATTCTTCCTCGTTTTAACCATTATGATGATTCTGGTCAGACCTGTATCCGGAAGAATGTTTGATAAGTACGGCCATAAGGTGATCATCTACCCTGCGACGATTGCAGGTATTGTCGGACTGTCGCTTTTGGCATTCACTCAAAACACCTTAACATTACTGATTGCAGCTGGGTTTTATGGAGTCGCGTATGGTACTGTCACTCCTACACTTCAGGCATTGGCAGTCAGTTTCGTTCCAAAGGAAAAACAAGGAACAGCAAATGCGATGTATTTTTCTTCCATGGATCTCGGCATGGCCCTTGGCTCGACAGGACTTGGCATCTTGGCTTCCTATACAAGCTACCATTTTCTTTATGGCTTTTCAGTCGTGTTTCTTCTAGGACTGCTGATTGCCTATACTTTAATTTTTGTAAAAGGCAAGCCTGCCGTGAAATATGTGGAATCTTCCCGTGAGATTAGCGGGGATATTGGGATATAAAGAAAAACACGATGAATGGATTCATCGTGTTTTTTCATGGTTTATTTTCCACAGCACTTCTTATACTTTTTGCCGCTTCCACATGGGCAGGGGTCATTGCGGCCTACTTTCGGCTCCGCCTTTACCGGCTGTGTCTGCATCAAAGGAAATTCCTGTGCTTCCAATTCCTTTTTCCGGTTCAGGTAATCCTCATCACGCTGAATCGCAAGCCTTTTCCACTCACCAAGCTTAAGATGGTCGATGCCCATAACCTTATAGAATCCATAAAGGATTCTTTCACTCTCAAGGATCGATGAGTAGTATCCAGCCTTTACAGCATCCTCTACGACCGGAAGACCTTCTTCTGTCAGCTGATGGCATAGGGCTTCAACGATCGATACTTTATTTTCTTCATCATCAATTAATGAATATAAACTTTTCAATTTTTCAATTGAACTCGCCGTTTTAGTATTCCCAAGTATGGAAATCGGATAGATGGACATGGAATCATTGTTAATCATAGATGCCACATGTTCGACAACTGCATCTGATTGAAACAGTGATAGTGTATCTGATATTTCTTCCAGCAACAGATCATCATCACGGTCCAAGAGACCCGCAAAGTATGGGATATACTGCTCCTGATTCATAAGTCCTGCCATGTACACAGCTAAAATGCCATTAAACTGAAAAAACTTTTTATCCTCTTGTTCATTGAAGGTATATTTAATTTCATGCTCTTCGATAAAACCACGCTTCACCATAATCCCTGCAATTTCTTTTGCCTTGCTGTATAAATCTTGATTAAAAGATTCGTCTGTTTCGAGAGCAGCAAGAACGGAACCATACTCTTCCCAAACTTGTTCTTCTTCCCCATCCATTAAAAATTGAATGTACTCGAATTCCTTCTCTGGCAAAAAATTCTCCAGTTGAGTTCGATGCTTCAGTTTGAGATCAGAAAGAATGTTCCGAATCAGCCTGGCATATAAAAATTGATCATCAGGATCGGCTTCCTCTGCGCCTTTCAACAGCACCTCAATAGCTTCACTGTTAAATGGGAATCGATCGATATTGGCCAAAATTGTGATCTCTTTTTCCTTTTTAGCAATAGCTTCTTTAAGCAGCCTAACAGTCCAATCCTCAGGTATATTAGGATATTCCATTAAGGCATGCATAACAAATTCCTGGACAAGCAAATCATCTGATAATAAGTGAGGTTCTATTTTTTCAAGAAAATTCATTTGAACCCTCCTCTTTTGTTTTATGTATTCTTAAAACATTCTACCAGAAAGAAAAAAGCAGGCACATTTGCGAGCCTGCCCGATCATTCTATTCTTTATTGCGGTCACGGTTTACATTATGCCTGCTGATATAAATCCACATGGCTATGTAGGTTAAAAACAGTAATGCTAAAAATACAGGTGCTGAAAGTGCATTTTGGATTAACATGAATGTGCCACCTCTTTTACTTCAGGCTTTCCAGCGGAACGGGAAATATGAAATAAAAAATGACGGCAAGAGGGATGGAAATCAACCAAGCTGTACTCGGGTTTTTATAATGGATCCTCAGCACAACAAATAAAATTAAATTCAGCCAGATATTATGCCAGCTGTTCCAGCCGTGATCGTAAACATACATGCCCCTGTGCGCGAACAAAGCCTCAATAATCGTATAAAAGGCTGCCCATATTGTTACATATAACAGTTGATTCCGGTTTGATGAGGGAAAACGCTGAAGATAGATGAGTAATCCTACCGGGCAAATAAAGAAGGTAAAAGCAAGGTTAATAATCGAGTGGTTAAGCCAATCAGCTGTAATTCCGCGAAAAGCCCATAAAGTATGATTATAGTAAATCGTATTGTACAGCAGGTTAATGACCATAAAAAATAAAATGGTAGAATACTGCTTTTTCCACTGTGACCAATCAACGAATTTATAGGCAAACAAAATCCAGACTGCCATGACCAATAATAAATACATGTACCAATCTCCCCCGTAAAGCACTGATTTTATCAGTTATTACCAGTGAGGACGGTTTTATACCGCAGGAGTTATTACAAAAAAAACCTGAATCCTACGGGGATCCAGGCTTTCGAGAATAGTTAATTTTTGTACATTCAGCTCTGACTTCCAGCTATTATAGATAAATTTTTAAAAACTTTCTTCCTGCGCAAATACAACATATGTGCCTCTTCAATAGATACTTCCTTGAAGTCTATTAGTGTTCCGGGCAGCGCCTGTGCAAGTGCCGGAAGATCGACCGAAATGACCGTACCGATCCGTGGGTAGCCTCCAGTTGTTTGGCGTTCGGCCATCAGAATAATCGGCTCGCCGCTTGCTGGAACCTGAATACCGCCAGGAGGGACTGCGTCAGAAATAATATCTGCCCCGCCTATATGCTCAAGCTTCGGACCCTCAAGGCGATAGCCCATCCTATTCGATTTGGAGGAAACCGTATATTCATTAGATAAAAACAACTCGATCGTTGACTGAGAGAATTTTTCATAGTGAGGACCTAGGATTACACGAATCGTTATTTGCTTCTTATATTCCGGAATGAAATTACGATGCAGAAATCTATTTTTACAAACAGCTGGTTTTCCATGAACAATATCCCCTGCTTCCAAAGTCCGCCCGTTCAATCCGCCAAGGCTGCCATTAAGGAAAGTTGACTTGCTTCCTAAAACAAGGGGAACGTCTATGCCGCCAGCAAAGCTAATATATGCCCTACTGCCGCTTTTCACCTTTCCAAAAGAAAGAATGTCACCTTCCTTTAAAATAAAGCTTTTCCACATTGGCACTTCCTGTCCATTCACCTTTGGCTCTAAATTCCCACCGCAATTGGCGATCGAAACATTGGTTAAGACTTCAAGGCTTGGACCAAGCATTACCGCCTCGAGTACAGCCTCACCAAGTGGATTCCCTGTCAGGAGATTGGCCATCTGCATGGAATAGGTATCCATCGCCCCGGATGGACTCATGCCGTATTGCTGAAATCCGGTTCTCCCCAGATCCTGTACAGATGTTTGAAGGCCCGGCTTCAGAACTTTAAAAAGAGGAGCCGTCATTTTGCATCCCAGCTTTTGCCGACAGTAATTCCCTCATCCAATAACGCCTGCTTTAATTTCACCACGAACTCGAGCGTCTGGGGTTCATCACCATGGACACAAATGGTATCTGCCTTCAGTTTTATATCACTTCCGTCAACTGCCCTGACCTTCCCTTGCTTGACCATATGGATTACTCTTTCGATTGCATGATCCGAATCATGGATTATCGCATTAGAATGTGATCTCTGCGTTAAGGTGCCATCAGACTGATAATTTCTGTCTGCGAACACTTCATGTGCAACCCTCAGGCCCTTTTCTTCCCCAGTCCTGACCAGCAAGCTTCCTGCCAGGCCAAATAAAACTAACTCAGGATTAACATCCAACACTGCCTGGGCGATAGCATCGGCGACATGCTTATCCCTCGCAGCTATATTATATAAAGCGCCATGAGGCTTCACATGAAAGACTTTTGTGCCGCATACTCTTGCGGCTGCTTCAAGGGGCCCGATCTGATAGACAACAAGATTGTAAATCTCCTGCTGGGTCAAAAGCATTTCCCTCCTGCCAAAACCTTGAAGGTCAGGAAAACCAGGGTGTGCACCTATTTTCACTCCGTGTGTTTTCGCCATTTTCACCGTTTCCATCATCACATTATGGTCCCCAGCATGATATCCACAAGCGATGTTTGCAGAAGTAATGTGTTTGAGAATTTCCTCATCATTGCCAATCTTGAATAGCCCATAGCTCTCGCCCAAATCACAATTCAAATCCACTGACAGCATCATATTCACTCCTTTGCGTAAGTCTTAAGCTGATAGGATATTCTCATTTCTTTTATTGTGAAAAATTCTTCCTGATTGATTGGCACAAATTTTATGTAATTGCCTGCACTCAAAAGGAACGGCTCATTCTTTTCCGGATCATATAACCGAATAGGTGTGGCCCCGATAATCCTCCAACCTGAAGGTGCATCTGCAGGGTAAATGCCAGTCTGGCTGCCTCCAATCCCAATAGAACCAGGGAATACGCTGAATCGGGGCTGTTCAAGCCTCGGCACCGCAATTTCATCCGGCATGCCTCCGAGATAAGGAAAGCCCGGCATAAATCCCATCATGTAGATCAAATATTCTCGGCCAGCATGGAGGTTGATCACTTCCTGTTCGCTTAGACCATGATATTCCGCCACAAATGGTAAATCCAGACCGAATTCCCCTCCATAACAGGCTGGAATCTCGTACACAACAGGGCTGGCTAGCTGAGTTTCTCTGAGGGACAGATTGACCTTCTCCAGTTTTCGCTTTAAGGCTTCATAGCTGATTTGTTCAGGCTCGTAATAAACGGTTACTGAGGTGTACGCAGGCACCCATTCAATGACGCCAGGGACTCTTTCTTTTTCCAGCTTTAAAATAAATTGACGAATCCGGCCATTCGTTTCCTCTTCGATTGAATCCCCAAATGAAATGCGAACAGCCAGATCCCCTAACGGTATGATTTTAAATGTCATTTTACTTGTTCCTTTTTAAAACTTCTTCCCTGGCACATGTATCTACAATCACATTCAATGCCCTTGCCATCAACTCTTGCGGCAGGGATGGCAGTGAAGGATTGCGGGATGACATTTCTGTTGAAGCTGGAAAGTGGATAAAGCCGGCTTTAATAGCTAGATTATTTTTTCGGATATGATTCAAAACGGCATATAGCGTGTTATTGCAAATGAATGTGCCAGCAGTGTTCGATATTGCGGCAGGTATTTGCTCTGCCTTTAGATTCTTTTCTATGTGTCTAATTGGAAGTGTTGAAAACAATCCATCTGGCCCATCCTTGTCAATCATTTCATCGACAGGAACATTCCCTCTATTGTCCGGATACGGGTCACCAGAACCCGTATCTTTCACATTGATGCCAATCCGCTCAGGAGTGATCGCAGTCCTCCCAGCAGCAAGCCCGCAGGAGATCACGAAATTGGGTTGGATCTCATCCATTTTCGCAATTAATTTTTCCGCACATTCATCATAATTAACCGGCAGCAAAATCGTTGTAATCTCCACATCCTCAATTGCAAACTTTTCTGCTTCCTTAAGCAGCTCTTCAGTAGGATTAATGCTCATTTTTCCGAATGGCTCGAAGCCAGAGATTAGGATTTTCATATTAAAACCTCTTTTCATTTTGGCTCTGTTAAAGCCCAATGTTGTTTTTTAAAACCTGTTGATTGTAGTGGAAGGCGCGAAGACTCCTGCGGGCTCAGCGCCAGACCCGCGGAAAGCGAAGCGCCTGGAACGAAAATCAACAGC
>NZ_JBALSS010000029.1:0-17175 GCF_036967045.1 Bacillus sp. JJ1609
ATGGGATTGAAAGTTATTTAAAAAAAGAAAATAAGAAGCGTTTATTATTAGATTTTGGTAGTGCACTTATATGGATTGTTACGTTTTTCTTATTTCTAGACTCAAAATGATTTAGTCCTTATGATACTTAAGGGTGCGTTAATCCAATATGGATTAACGCCCTTTTTTTTGAAATTCTTATCGAGGTAACGGGGCAGGTTAGCGGAAGAAGGATTTAGTAAGAATTAAACCCATGTGCCGTAAAGGATTATATCTTGCGTTAGCGATCAATTCTGTCTTCAGCTTTAATCTTTGAAAATAAAGACTCTAAGGAGAAAATATTTGGGTTAATGTTATATTTTATTTTTCTGATGGTTGTTCTGTGCGTTAGCTATCTTGAACTAATGGAGTAGGTTTAAAAAATTTTTGTTAAAGAGTCCGAATATTTCGAAATACATCATATAATAAGTGGAAAGAGTTTCTATTAAATAAACGCCTTAAAATAGAATTATTATGGAGGTATGCAGGTGAGAGCAGCAATTTATAGTAACTACGGTCCCCCTGAAGTTATGGGTATAAAGGATATTGAAAAGCCATCCATCAAGGAACAAGACAGGGTATTGATTCGTGTTCACAGTGCATCTGTCAATACTATGGACTATTTGTACCGAAAGGGTTATTTACCAACAAGGTTGGATAATGGACTAACAAAACCCAAAAATCCCATACTGGGCATAGATGTTGCGGGTACTATTGAGGCTGTCGGTGAAAATGTTCGCAAATTTAAGGTGGGTGACCACGTTTTCGGGAGTTGCTTCGGGTCCCATTCTGAATATGTCTCTCCACGTGAGAATTTCCTATGTCATATGCCGAAAAACATAACTTTTGAAGATGCTGCTGCTATTCCGTGTGCTGCTCAAACTGCGTTACAAGCATTGAGAGATGTAGCACAGGTAAAGCAAGGACAAAGAGTCTTAATATATGGAGCATCTGGAGGAGTAGGGCATTTTGCTGTTCAACTTGCAAATTACTATGGGGCTGAAGTAACTGCCGTTTGTAGTACCTCCAATTTAGACTGGGTTAAGGATCTTGGGGCTCATTATGTCCTTGATTATACTAAGGAAGATTTCACTGATCATAGAAATAAATACGATGTTATTCTGGATGCTGTTGGTAAGCGAACCTTTTTCAGTTGCTTACGTTCTTTAACCGAGAAAGGTGTTTATATTACTGAACACTTATTTTTCCCTAAATACCATCCGTTTCAAGTGATGATAGGTTCATTTTTAGGTAGCAAAAAGGCAAAGATTCATTTTACAAAACCCAATGATGGAGACTTGGCTTTTTTATGTAGTCTTGTGGAACAAGAAAAGTTAAAACCTGTTATTGAAAAATGTTATCCCTTGGAACAGATTGTAGAGGCTCACCAGCACATTGAAAGTGGGCGTACAAAGGGAAAGATTGTTCTAAGAGTCACATAGGATATATACATAATAGATGAATTGATGGAGTGAATTCCATTTAAACAATCAGTGTATTTTAATGGTTTGTGAAAAGGTACTTAAATTAATGGGTTCGTTGATCCTGGAAGGATTGACCGCCCTTTTTGTTGAATTTCTTATTCAACAAACGGAGCAGTTTAGTTGAAGAAGGAGCTTTTGATAGAGGAATAACCATCTATATATAAAGGGGGTAATACGTTGGTTCAAAAGTTTTTTTATGTCTTGATTGCATTAGCATTATTTACGATTAATGGATGCTCGAATGGAGGCGAAACAACGGGAGTATCAATTGATAGTATTGATGCTGAAGAAGTTTTAACATTGGACCCTAATGCTGATATTTTTCAATATGATGGAGTAATCTACAAAACTAATATCGATTGGGTTGAAGAATTGTCTTTAACAAAAGACGTTCAAATCGGTGAAATAAAAACAAGAAATGATACTAATACTGATTTCAAAGATGAAACGGCGAATAAACTTCCAGTTGGGGCAAAGATTTTCTCAGCCACGGAAAGAGGAGATATTTTAATCGTTGAATTAGAAGGAGAAATTTTGAAATACCTAGCAATTGTTGAAGGATAATCAATTAAGTAATTATTAAACAAATGGGTGGGTTAATACAGGAAGGATTATCCACCTTTTTTGTTGAACATCTTATTGAACGAAGCAGGTTAGTTGAAGAATAAAGAGCTAATTAATGCATATCTTAAAATGTCTTGACCCCATTGATACACCTAGAGCACTTAGTGACTTGAGACTAGGGGCGATACTTTATCCTTTATGCCAAAATAATGATGTGGATTATTTTAAAAATGCTCTTCAAAAATATAAAGATACTTTAAATGAACTTTTACTCAAAATGATGGATATTGCAAAATCGGAAATGGACTTAAAAGAAGAGCATTTACCTTTTGGATACTTTTGTTTTGAAATCCATAGTGGATAGCTTTAGTTTCACTAACGGGGCAGGTTTGTTCAACAAGGTGGTATTATAGTAATAAAAAGGACTGAAAGAAATGCCAAAATACATATCAGAAAATTGTTTTGAAAATATTGAGTGGCAGTCCGTTTATATAGAAAAAGTCAAAGTTGAAAATAACAATCTCCACTTAACATTCGAAGGTCTTGTAATTCTGAAAGAACACCCTCTAAATCCATATGGCACTGAATGGGAAACAATAGAAGTTGTATTAGTTTTTTATGACTTCGAGGTATTAGAGTCGGGTTATTATGATTGTTCACACGTTCAAAAACAATTTAGAGACTATGATAGAGATTGTACTTATGTTGCAATTCCACTATTAAAGTTAATTAATGACTTTACAATTGTGACTGAAGACATAAAAGATAGAAACGAATCATTTTTCGAACAGACATTTGAGGGCTTTCCTTGGAATTTCGGAGAAGATACTTGGGGCTATTTCAAACTTCGGTATAAACGAATGGAAATGAAGTGGGATTCTTTTCATAACGAGTGATATATGCAATCACTCTTAATCAACAAACGGGGCAGGTTAACTAAATAAGGAGGGAGTTGTTTAAGTGGAAGACTACAAGATTAAGGTTCAAAAAGTGATAAATGAACGGCAGTTAAGTTCCGTAATGAATAATACAAAATGGAGGGGATTACAATCGGCTATTAAGGAAGAATTCCCAATAACCCCTTCTTTTCAGGTTAAGTTTTTACTTGATGATTACGCTCACCCTGAAGATTTTGGAGAAGAAAATTGGTATTCGGGGGATTGGGAGGTAGATCTTCATCCTTTTTTTGCCGTAGAATGGATTAGAGTAAATCTGAAAGTCAAGAGCTCCAAAGGACTGCTGTTGGAAACTAAAGTAACAGATTACGCAGACGAATTCATTCAATTGCTCAAAAGACTCAAGATTCCCTTTGTAAAAGAAGACAGTACAATCCTGATATATGGTTATGTAAGGAGTACAGATATTTTTCGAACAGCTGATTAAGCTGTTTTTTTGTTTTATCAAGTGTCATTACGTGACAGGAAAATAAAGGGTGAATCTAGAATTTGGTTTGAATAGGAGGTGTTGTTTATGAAACAATATGTATATCATATGGTACCGAATGATATGGAAGGAGACAAATTGATTCCCTTAAATTCTTTGAAGAATCCCTATCCTCAATTGTATGAAATATATATTAAAAAGTATTTTGACCATCCTGAGAGATCCAAACTGCTTAGCAAACAAGTTCCAAAACTAAATTGTTTATGGAATGATGTTTTACATTTCCTACCTTTGCATCCTCATTACGTTTATCGGGCAATCACAGCTTTAGAAATTAAGACTAAAGAAAAACAACCCTTTTTTAAAATTCCTATTCAAAATCTAAAAAACAATAAAAACGCTATCTATCATTACTCCAAAGATAACTATAAAGGTCCAGCGGAACCTATCGAGGAAGATCAAATTAAGATAGTGGATATTGATGATTATAAAGAACTTACAGGGATACCATCTGCTACATCAGAATATTACAGAGATGAAAGTAGAAAAGGCAATAGATTCGGGTTGTTTCACTACGTCCCACATTTTTTAAGCCTCGGAGAAGTCGAAATTGGTAATGTTGAAATAATAACTTGGAATGAACTCAAATAGATAGATTGTGAAATATTTTACTTAAACTAATGGGTGCAAGAGTACAGAAGCAACGCATAATTCGCGTTGCTTCTTCGCTTATTAGAAATATTTTTGGTAAAACTCCTGTCTGAGCCTTCCGCTCAGTTGAGCATAAATCCTAGTAGTTTCGCTTTTCTCGTGCCCCAAAAGGCTTTGAATGACTTCTACTGGTGCTCCATTGTTTAATAAATGAGTGGCGTAGCTGTGTCTGAGTTGGTGAGGATGAATCTCCTTATCTATGCCGGCACGCGCTGAGATTTTCTTAATGTAATACCTCATCTGTGCAATACTCATCCTGTGTGGCTGTCTCTCTGTTACAAAAATGGCCGGATCTTTATCCTGGCGGCTATCAATGTATCGCTTAAGCCATAACTCTGCCCGAATAGTAAAATACACTTCACGTTCCTTGTCACCCTTTCCCCTGACGATGGCAAAACGGTTAGACCAATTAATGCAATTGCGATCAAGTGCAGCGATTTCTCCGATTCTGCAGCCAGTAGAAAACATAAATTCGAATAGTGCCTTTTCCATAGGACTGAGACAGGCTTCACGTAAAAGTTCGATCTCCCTTTCCGATAGAAACTTTGGTATTCTCTTGCCGGCTTTAGGTTCCTTGATCTTTGCTGCTGGATTAATGGTTAAATGGCCTTCCTCGTGACACCAGCGAAACAAAGATTTGATAAACCGAATTCTATGGGCCAAACGTGAGGGTTTTAAATCCTTGCCTTGAGTAACAAGATATTTCTTTAATCCTTCAGTATTAAAGGTATCAATAATTGGGTCCTTAAAATATTTTATAAGCAGCTTTGCCTGAATACCATATGCTTTTAAGGTATAGGGGGAGAACCCTTCAATACGTTTATCTGCTTCGTAGGATTTCCAAGCAGTTGATAGTAACAAACAAATCCCTCCCATTAATTAGGATACTAGAAGGTATTCTTGCCAGTTTTATAGAAATTTAGACTTGGTAAAGAGAAATTATAAAATAACTAACAAACATGGTTAATTATACTAAGTCATCTATTAAGCTAATTTAATAGAGGTGTTGAAATGGAAATGGAAAAGTACAAATTAACATTACTAACAATTATTACACTTGTCTTATTGTACATAGCATTTATAATTTCAGACCCAGGCTTCGGAGTTGGATATTAAATGAATAGGTCCTATACAACTCACCCGAAAAATACAGGAAGCACCATTGTTGAAAAAACGGAGTAGTTTAGCGCAAGAAGGAAATTTCTCAAAGGGAATTTGAATAAGTCAGTGGCAAGGAAATAATCCGACATATTTGTGCATGAAATATCGGACAAATAAATACCTTTTGCTATAAATTATATAAGTGGAAGGAGAGGAAAAATGGATTGGATAGATAGAATGAATAGTGCTTTGGATTACATTGAAAACAATCTAGAGGAGGATATAAATTATAAAAAAATTGCACAAGTAGCTCATAGTTCCGAGTATCACTTTCCAAGGATGTTTTCATCTATTTCTGGAATATCTCTATCTGAATATATCAGACGGAGACGCTTAACACTTGCTGCATTTGATTTTCAAAAAAGTGACATCCGAATTATAGACGTAGCCTTAAAATATGGCTATGAGTCCGCTGATTCTTTTTCCCGTGCTTTTCAAAAGACTCATGGAATTAAACCTTCCGAAGCTCGTAATCAAGAGGTAAAATTAAAAGCCTTTCCTAGAATTTCCTTTCAAATTTCAATAAAAGGGGATACCATAATGGAGTATCGAATTGAGAATCTTGATTTTGATTTAAAAGTTATAGGTAAAGGTAAGGTAGTCAAAACGAGTAGAGCCTTTAAAACAATTCCCACTCTTTGGAGTGGTGCCAAAAAAGATGGATTTATGCAACAATTGATTGATATGTCCTGGGAAGAACCAAAATGCACACTTGAAAGTCTTTTGGGCGTTTGTGGAAAAGAGGCGGCCATTATGGATGAAGAATTTACATACTTTATGGGGGTCCGATATGATGAAGAGATCCCAAGTGATATGGAAACACTCTCTATTACTCACAGGACTTGGGCTGTATTTCTAGGTATAGCGAATGCTTGGAAGCGATTATACACAGAATGGGTTCCGACTTCTGGATATGAACTGGCTGATATACCTTGTATCGAATGTTATTATCCACCCAAGCATAAACCAAGAAACGAACTTTGGGTTCCGGTAATTCCAAAATAAAACTTAAATAGAAAAACATGATTTTGAAATAATGTTCTTAAACAAGCGGGTGCTTTGTTGTTGAATTCCTTATTAAACAAACGGGGCAGGTTAATTGAAGAAGGTCAAACGAATTATTTGTTGAATTAATTTTGATTAGGCTAATAAAAATTGCGTCTATACAACAGAGGTAAAATATGAATTTATTCAATGATGATTTAATTAAAGAATACCAAGAATGGAAAAAAGCAAATCCTAATTCATTTAATTGGTGGAGTTACGTTAATTTGAAAGCAGATTTACAAACCGCTTTAGGCTTTGCAAAATTTTTTAGCCCTCAATTATTGGAAGTTGACGGCTGCTTAATTTTAAAAGATAAATACCAAAAAGAGTTACTTGAAAGTTGGAAAGAAGAGTTTAAAGATGACAAGACTTCTATTGAAAAAATGATGAATTTATACGAAGTAAATGACTTCTTTCACATTAATAGAAATGAAAATGAAGATGAGGATGCACAAGTTCAAGTCCTTGGAGAAGTTCTGAAACATTTTTGGTCGATGTCCTTTAAACAAAATTTTCCTAAACGAAATATAGCTGTACACGTTTTTAAGTAGTACGATGAACAACTGTTTATTACTGTTTATGAAGAAGTGTAGTTATTTAACTAACGGGTGTGCTGATCCAGGAAGGATTAACCGCCTTTTTTCTTGAAATCATTATTGAGCTAAAGGGGCAGGTTAGCTTAATAAGACAGGAATAAAGTAGGATATATCTAATAAAAGTTTCAAAGGTGGAAATCAAATGCAAGTATGGATTTTAAAGAAGTTGGAGTAGATAGTTAATTAGTGATTGTCCATTTTGATCCAGTGCTGCAGTATACCTGAACAAGGAAAATCCTACTGTCTCATTGAAGTAAAAAAGCATACAAATGAAATAGGCAGGGTGTGGGGGAATTGAAAAAGTTGACAACAATTATTATAAGCGGCATATCAAATTTTATTATTTATTGGGCAGTGCTAATTATGTCACCATTTTTAGTTCTTGACCTGTTTATGGATGTAGATGAAGATAAAGCAATGGTTATCTTTATGTTTCTGGGGTTAACGGTCGTACCGCTAGTGGCGGCCTGGCTGTCAGGTGTTACGACAAAAAGAATCGATAAACTTAATCGCCAGAAAAAATTTATAATACTCTCGGTTCAATCTTTATTAGCAATATCTATATTCATCTTTTTATTTAAAGGTTAAGTGAAGACTTATTTATATTCGCTTTTTTTATGGTGAATTCCTTATTAAACAAACGGGGCAGGTTAGTTGAAGAAGAAATAAAAGGGGATTTGCCTCTAAAAAAGGAGGGGATTTTAATGCTGTTTATGTTGATTGTCAAAGCCTCGAAGAATTCGGAAGCCGGAAATCTCCCGAGCCCTGAGCTCATAGAAGCCATGACGAAGTACAATGAGGAATTAGTTAAGGCAGGCGTTCGGGTTATGGCCAAAGGACTTCATCCAAGTTCAAATGGAATTCGCATTTCGTATCCGAAACCAATGGAAAAGCCTGTTGTTACGGATGGCCCATTTACGGAATCGAAAGAATTGATTGCCGGGTTCATTCTGATTGATGTGGAGTCGAGGGAAGAAGCCATCGAGTGGGCCATGCGGATGCCCGACCCGCAAGGACATGGGGAAGGTCAGATTGAATTGCGTCAAGTATTCGAGCTGCCGGAGTTGACCTAGAATCCAGTAATGTTGTCCAGGGAAGCGGAAATACACTAGAAAGTACTTACGGGTGCGTTGATCCAGCAGGATTAACCGCCTTTTTTGTTGAATTTCTTATTATGCTAACGGGGCAGTTTTGTTGAAGAAGGATTTTTCCGAAAAAAGGAGAATATCATAGAATTAAAATAATTTATGGATAGAGGGAAATTGATAGTGGATAGACAGAGAGCACTTTTTTATGGATTTATTATTGGATTGGTATTATTAATAGCCCCCATACCCTTGTCTTTTATTGGATGGATGATAACGAAGCAGTCTTTCGTTATCTTGGATTAGTTATTTGTGTAACCTGTGCTATTCCATTAATCATTGATGTAATTGAAGTATTTAGGAATATTTTCAAAGAAGAACGATAAATAGAATCAAAGCTGTCATTGTGGCAGCTTTTCTTATTGTACTAAAGGGGCAATTTAACGCAAGAAGGTTTTCAGGAAAAAATATACAACAAATAGAAATACTTAAAATAACAAACTAAGTGAGGAGATAATACTACTTTGAACATTTTAACTCTGATTTTAAGTTATTTAATAGGCTCAATTTCATTTGCTTTGATAGTTGGTAAAATGTTTTATAAGAAAGATATTCGTGATTATGGTAGTGGAAATCTTGGAGCAACTAATGCTTATAGAGTGTTAGGTATAAAAGCAGGAGTAATTGTTGCAATTGCTGATATATTAAAAGGTACACTTGCTTGATTACTTCCGCTAATACTTAGTTCTACGATTAACCCTATTGCTTGTGGTTTATTGGCTATATTAGGACACATATTTTCTGTATTTGCTAATTTTAAAGGTGGAAAAGCTGTTGCGACAGCAACGGGAGTTTTTTTATTTTTGACACCTTTAGGTGTTTTGGTTGGGTTTGTTGTGTTTGTACTAACTTTGTTATTTACTAAGTATGTATCACTAAGTTCAATGTTGGCTGGTATAACGTTATTTATTTACAGTCTAATATTTGAAGATAAAGTTATCATAGGACTTTCTCTACTAATAAGCGTATCGATAGTCATTCTTCATCGACAAAATATAAAGAGAATTCTAAACAGAACAGAGAGCAAAATAGTCTAAAAGTTTTGATTATATTTGTAACGGGTGCTTTAGTCAAAATCGGGAGCTGCGAGTACAGCTCTTTTTTCATCTTCAACTAACGGGGCAGTAGAGTTGAAGAAGGAATTTATACTTTTAGTCTAATTATTTTATACAGACGTATTAAAAGGAGAGCTTTATATGAATATTACCATTCGTAAGATTCACTACGAAGATACAAAACAAGTTCAAAGCATAGCGAAAACAACTTGGAATGCAACATATGAGGGTATAATTCCCTTAGAAGTACAAAATAACTTCTTAAAATCAAATTACAGTGATGAAAGTATGAAACAGCGTATAGAACGTTCTATTGTTTATGTTGCAGAAGTTGAGGGGAAAGTTGTCGGTTTTGCAAACTATTCCACAGTAAGGGATGGTGGAAAGGTCGAATTGGCGGCTATTTATCTTTATCCAGAATTCCAAGGTAAAGGGATAGGTACTGCTTTGATACAACAAGCGGTTAAAGAATTAAAAGGTATAAAAGAAATTTATATAAACGTCGAAAAAGATAATACGATTGGCATGAACTTTTATGAAGCTAAAGGTTTCGAAATAGTTAAAGAGTCTGATTTAGAGTTCGATGGACATATCTTAAAACAAGTACGGATGGTAAAAAAAGTTTAATTATTCAGCTAACGGGTGCGTTGTTCCAGGAAGGATTAACCGCCTTTTTTGTTGAAATTCTTATTGAGCTTACGTTGCAGGTTAGTTCAATAAATCGGAAGGGAAAAGGGATATGAAAAGGGAATTACTTGATAAACAATACTAAATAAAGGAGAGGTAGTTTATGAGTAATTCATTTATTGAACAAGTACATTATATTAGAATTCCGATAAAAAATTTAGAGCAGTCTGCACAATGGTATAGAGATATATTAGGGCTTCAATTATTAACCATTACTGAGGATCCATTTGCCATTATAAAAGTTAATGAGGGACCTTTTTTACTTATCTTAGTTCCTACTGAAGATGATACATTTGCACATTTTACAATTGGTAATGCCCCAGCCTTTAGCATTGGTTTTACTAGTCCTGAATTATCTAAATTTCATACACACCTTATTGAAAATGGTGTTAAGGTTGAGGATATAAAAGAGGATAATGGACATGCCTTTTTTCACTTTTTTGATTTAAATGGCAATAAACTTCAAGTACACTGGTAAGAAATATATATAAAGGTAATATTTAGTGGAAGGCCACACTTAAACTAAAAGGGGCATTCTTTAATTAAGAATGCTTTTTTTCTTATTGAAGTAATGGGGCAGTTTAGTTGAAGAAAGGTTACCGACCACCTGTAAATATGTGGTGAAAGTGACAGACATATAATTTTGTCTGTCACTTTTTTCTATTTATTCGGAATCTCTTGGACGGTTTGTTTTCCTGTTTTATGATTGTAATTCACGATGTATAGGAACCTCTTGGTTTTCTTTATATCAATAATTTTCACCGTTTTAGTGCCGTCTTGCTCCTGCCAGTTATCCATGATGACAGGTTCAATAAATTGGCCACTTTCAGTTAACGACTTTACCCAATCTGTAGATGGCGAGTTATTCATGAGTTGTTCTAGTTGATAAAGTGTTCCTTTAAACGGAAATGTCTCTGTTGAGGTTCGGGAATGGTACGCTGTCACGTAATCTCCGACCTGAAAATTTTCTAATTTTAGACTTTCTCCTTTTTGGTTTTTAAAAATGATCGACTTGTCAAAAGTAAAATCTACTCTGTTGATACGGAATCCGTTTGGTAACACCTTCGTAATGTACCCAGCGTACATAAAATCTTTTTTACTATTGAACGCTTTCTCCTGTTCTTCTTTTAACTTCTCGGCAAACTCATTTTTGATCTCTATTACTTTTAAATCCTTATCTTTCAGATTAAGAGTGGCTTCGTATTTTTTCCCGTTTGTAGTCCATTCGAAAAAATGAATGATTAGTTTATCATCCGTTATTTTTTGTAAAGATGGCGAAATGATTTCTCCCATAGGTTGATGTTCGAGGATGTAACGAACCGCTTCGCTTATTTCCTGGCTTTTCTTGTCATCATAGAGGATGACCCTAGTTGCTTCCCCTTGTCCCGGGAAGGATGCCATTATCTCTCCTGTCGTTTTTAAATTAATAAGGCTCCCGGATTGAAGATCTTTGGCAGTAATTTTTTTACCAGAAGTCGTACCAATTACAGCCTTATCGATTGAATAGTAGGTACTATCAACAAGAATTCTACCTTCACTTGTGTCTTGGATAATCCTTGCAGAATTTACGAGCTCTTCATTCATGTTGACCGGGCCAACAAGTGTTGTTTTGTTTGGGATGCAACCAGTTAATATAATAAGGAGTATAATGATGATAAATATATTAATTTTCTTAAGCATTTTTCTTTTCCTCTCTTATTCTCTTTTTTTTATTAAGGCAACCAATATTTGTATTTATAAAAATATCATTCAGTTGTTTTGAACTTTTCGATCCTACCACCATTTCTTTTTACAAAAACAATATCCTTTTCTACGGAAGAATATATTTCTTCACCTTCATTTAAATAGTTGGATTGAAAGTTCTTCTCTGGTATAACATCAGGGGGAACTCTTTTGGAAATTTCACCTATCTTCTCGCCTAACTCCACATCACCTTCAGCTACCTTCGCATTAAAGTAATACAGTTTGTCATATAGTTTCAACATTGCAGCATAGGATTCCCCAGAACTGTTTTGTTGGCATGCAGTTAGTAAAAGTAACAAGAATATAACAATTAACTTAGGTTTGTTTATCATAGTATCACCCTCCATAATTTTAGACGATACTTTTAAAAAATTCGTTACTTTTGAAGGATTAACCGCCTTTTTTATTGAACTCCGTATTGTACAAACGGAGCAGGATAGTTGAATAAGATATCGAATACCTTAACTAGTAGTTAACTATGGAAACTAAAGAGGAGTAATAGATGGTAAAGATAAATGAGATTATAGATATTCTTAATAATAAAAGTATGATAAAGAACAATGGTTTGGAATTTAAGGCTTTGAAAAGCGGAACAACCAACGGTGTTTTATATACACTCTATGTTGAAAATACCCCAACCTATGTTGTGAAAATTGACCATCCATCAATAATAAATTCTACTAAGGACTTCCTTTTTGCTTATCAAGATGTACTGTTGTTGCCAAATGTATTTTATAACGACGATAAAAAAGGATTCATCGTCTACTCATATGTTTCTGGAGAAACCCACTTTAATCGTGGTTCTAAATTGAAATGGATGGCACATTTAATACAGGAGCTATTCAATCAATATCAAAAGGTAGACCAGGAAATTCCTTGGGGCAGGATAAATGGGACAAAAAGAAAATACTGGTCAGAGTTTAACCAAATTAGTTTAGAGTCTGCAAAAGAGAATATAGGCGATTTTCTTCCAAGTGAGGACCATAGAAGAGTGGCATTTGTGGTCAATGCCTTAAGTAAATATCATAACCAAGAAGAAAAGTATTATCTTCACGGTGATACTGGAGTACATAATTTTGTATACTCTGCTAATGAATTAAAAGGAGTTATTGATCCATCCCCTTTAATCGGTCCAAGAATATATGATTTTACTTACGCCTTCTGCTCTTCTCCTGATAGTCTAGATATAAGTACACTTATGACCTCGTTTTCGTTATGGAACGGTAACTCTTCCTTAAGCAAGGAGAGGCTTTTGGATGAAGTTCTTTTCCAATTATATACACGCATTGGGGTTTGTATAAAGGTTCATCCTCACGACCTAAACGAATATATGGAAGCCTGGAGAGAATGGAGAGTGTACCTGCCATCTAGCTAATCAGGACTTTCGTTGCCAGATGATTATAAGCAGTTTCTGCTTTTACATAATGGCGCTTCCTTTTTCGATGATGTTAAATTTGGTGGAGAATGTTATTTTTATGATATTGTGTTAGTTTTAGAGAATTATCAAGATATGTTAGGTGATTTCCCATCAGGATGGATAATAATAGGATACTATTACGGAGAAGAAATTTTATTGGATTGTAATAGGTTTAAAAATGGGGATAAGTATTGTTTAATGCATCGTAATGCATGTGAGCCTTGTGGAGTTGCTTATAGTTTAAAATTAAGTTTTGAATTATGGCTGGATAGACTTATTATTTGTCAGGGATTAAATTTTTGGAATCCTCCGAGGTTTTCGATAGAAGATAGTTATTGAACAAAGGGGTGTTTTGATCCAAAAGGATTAGGGCACTTTTCGTTGAACTTGTTATTGAACAAACGGGGCAGGTTAGTTGAATAAGGAATATAAAATCCATATGAAAAATTAAAATACATTAGTGATAAGATTGAACAATAATTTTATCAAAAAAAATAAAGGAAGAAACCTTTAGGTGTCCTCCTTTATTACACTTCTTAGCGTATTTTTGATAATATTCTTCTCTAAAGCCCTTCTATCGAGTAGTTGATTCTGGCACCAATTTTTCTTGTTTATTGCCCAGATCATTTAAAAGAAAGGTGTGCCGATTGATAAGGCTTCCTTTAAGTTCTTCACTGACCCTATGTGAATCGTAGGCACAAACAGAGAGAAGTCTTTTTTCACTTACAATTACATCAGCTTCTTTTTCAGAGGTTAATAATTTTTTATGCACTTCACCTTCATCTCCCCATTCTACGTGAGCCCAACTTCGGACAGCAATTCCCTCTTTAGGATAACCTTCAATTAATTTCGGGAGATATTCAAAGATTGAATTACATCGAAAATCTCCCATAGCATAATAAAAATCAAAATTATTGATGATGAATACTTTATTTAATTGGCTTTTGCTCAACATCAGTGCAAGCCTGTTTTTTAACATTAGATTTATACGGTCATTTTCTATTATTATGATATATTGATTCTGTTCCAAACCGCTAATAACAAAGTCCACTACATTTTTTATATACTCTTCTACGTTCTCGAAAATATACAATATATGTCCCTCGGTAAGGTATTTAAGGTCATTGATCTTTTTATAATGCGTTTTTTTCAACACAGCACCCCATTCTAATATCAACGTATTTCTTCATCTTAAAACAGTAAAAAAATCCCCACAGTTATTTTGTGAAGAAATATTGCAACAGGGCATCCATAATCACCTATTCAGCTACAGCATAACATTGTTTTGAAAGAAGTATATGAGAATTTTGTCATAATAAGTAATAGTATTAAAAAAGATTTCATCATATTTTTTATGATGAAGATTGTTAATAATTGTACTTAAACAAACTGGTGCGTTGATTCAAGAAGGATTAGCGGCCTTTTTGTTGAATTCCTTATCGAACTAAAGGGGCAGGTTAGTAAAACAATGTGAAACCTTCTTTACAATTAAGTCGTATAAAATTATACAAAATCATTCAAGTTTTGATTAAGCTAAAAGAGGGATTTAAATTGGGAAATCAAGAAATCTTCTTGTATTATTTATTACTCATACTTGGAGTCTTGTTTGTTTTAGGGGCAATGTTTATCTTTAGTGCTATGTATAGTAACAAGGATTATTCAATATTAAATGTAGGTAAGAGCTTAGGAATCTTTTTACTTGGTGTTTTATTTTTAGCCATTACTCTCCCAAGCATAAAATATATGGTTCTTAAGGAATATGATGTCGTCGCAGGGAAATGTGTTATCGACATAGATTCATCAGCTCGTTCATCTGAAGCGAGCTTTAGAATACTCGATTCAGATGAAATATTTACCTTCAGAGATATTCCTGCACTTGATGCTTATGGAAAGTCAATTCCTTATTATTGTGAGGTCACAGTTACAAAAGACCATATGTTTGAAATTAGTTATAAAATATACGATGTTAAAACACGAAAATTAATCATAACAAATCAATAGGAGGTTCTTTCTTCAACTATCGGATGCGTTGATCCTGGAAGAATTAGCGGCCTTTTTTTATAATTCCTTATTGAACAAACGGGGCAGGTTAGTTTAATAAGATAAGGCTCCTTCGGCCTTTTTTTTTACTAGAAGACAAGGCGTTATATATGGGGTTTTTAAATTATTGTAATTTTCAATACTTAAACAGATAGTCTTATGGTAATTTATGTTAATATAGATAAAAAGGTTATTCAGCTAAAAAGGCAGGATTGTAGAATGTGATTTGTTTTTTAAAAATGATTTTAAATTGGAATTGGAGATGAAAATAATGGATTTTCTTAGTTGGTATGATTGGATTACACCTACTAATCCTTTCGCATCATTATTTTTCGGTTTCATATTTACATTTATTATTGGGATTACTGTCTGGATAGATACTAAAAAATTTAGAACTACAACATTATCTATGATAGTGGGGGTTTTTGTGACTATTTTCGGGGTTACATTATTAAATTTAATGGGATTTTATGGTTAATTGAATTAATGGGTGCGTTGATCCAAGTAGGATTGGCGGCCTTTTTTATTATTCTTTATTGAACAAACGGGGCAGGTTTCTTCAATAACTGTGCAAAAAGTATGATAGAAATGTTTTATAGAGGTGGTTAAGAAGTGAGATTTATTATAAAGAAGTTAGTAGTTCTAACATTTATGCTGTTTATCTCGTGCATTTTTGTTTACTCTACTGCTTTCTTTGACGGTAAAATGATAAATACATATGACAAGTTAGAAAAGAGCTTTCCTATGGAAATAGGTTATCCGATAGAATTTGTAGAATTAACGTGGGTAAAAATTGACCCGCCACTACCTTATTTTTATGGAATTAATTGTTGTGGAACAATATGGCATCAAGATAAATTTTTACTGTCGGTTTTAATAGTATTTCTCTTTTTATCCCTCATATATTTAGTTACCTATTTTGTAATTGCCATTGTGAAAAAGAACAATTCCTTGAAAAACAGACGGGTAAGTTGATCAAGGAAGGATTAACGCCTGTTGAAGTTGTTATTGAACAAACGGAGCAGGTTAGTTCAAGAAAGTTATTGAAAACTAAATTGCAATATGATACATTTAATGGAAATTAGAGGTGAGTATATATGCGTTCATTCAAGAAGACAAATTTCTCTTTCTCACAACTACATCATCATATCTTGTAGCCTTACTATTCGATTTGTAAAAATCGTAAATAGGAGGGCTATTTATCATTAAACCGTATTTGATTAAGTTAAACACTTAAATCAAGTGCGGTTTTTTATTTTTATAAAAAACTTTGGAGGTAATAAAAATGAAGAAAATGGATTATCAAAATGTAAAGGGTACACAAGATTACTTACCGAATGCTGAAGTTATTAGAAGAGACATTAGAAGAACATTAGAAGACGTATTCATCCAATACGGATGTAAACCATTGGAAACACCTATATTAAATTACACGGAACTACTTGCTTCTAAATACGGTGGTGGGGCTGAAATATTAGAAGAAATGTATACATTAACTGATAGAGGTGAAAGAGACTTAGCTTTACGATATGATCTCACTATACCGTTTGCAAAAGTTGTTGCAATGAACCCGACGCTTAAGATGCCTTTTAAGCGATATGAAATTGGTAAAGTATTTAGAGATGGACCAATTAAAACAGGAAGGTTTCGAGAATTTACACAATGTGATGTTGATATTGTAGGTGTAGATTCACAAATAGCCGAAGCTGAATTAATGGTTATGGCGTTGGATGCATTTAGAAAGCTTAATTTAAAGGTATCGATCCAATACAACAATCGAAAATTACTAACTGGAATGCTTGATGTATTTGGTACAGAATCTCAAAAAATTAATAAAGTAGTTTTAATTCTAGATAAGCTTGAAAAAGTTGGATTAGGAGCTGTTATTTCCGAACTTAATGATCAAGGATTATCAAATTCAACGATAATGTTAATTAAACAGTTTTTAACTGATGAAAGGAATTCAACTCTCAGCTATTTTAAATCTTTTTCCGAACAAAATGAAGAGGTAAGGCAAGGTTTAAATGAATTAAAAGAGCTGGAATCCTATCTAGAATTTCTAAGTATTAATAAACAATGCATTTTTAATCCATTCTTAGCAAGAGGTTTAGAGAGCTACACAGG
>NZ_JBALSS010000030.1:0-4897 GCF_036967045.1 Bacillus sp. JJ1609
GCGTGGGCAGATTCGAGGGAGCTATTCAATGTCCTGCGGGCTCAGCTGGACAGGTGAGACCCCGCAGGAGCGAAGCGACGAGGAGGCTCAGCGCCAGCCCCGCGGAAAGCGAAGCGCCTGGAACGGAAATCAACAGACAAGTTTAACACAGCCAAAAAGTTAGGAAAAAGAGTGCCGAATTAGGAATTAAACAAAAAAAGTTAGGAATATCCTTCTGGGACACTCCGAAAATCAAATCCTGATATCCAGCTAATAGAAAGCACATCGGTTCTAATGCACATAATCACATGTCTATGGGTTTTTGCATAGTTTATGATTGAAAACCATTCAGCGCAGCCTATTGTGCGGGGCAATTGGAGTGACGATTGTGAACATTAACCTCATGGATATCGTCGGCAGGATTTCGTATCAATGCGATATTATGTTCCGTGTAATCGATATCAGAGATATAAATGGCAAGAAAATCGCGATATTATATGGTGAAGATTTCCGGCTAATCGCTGATGCGCCCTATGAGGATTTATTGAAAATCGATCAAAATGTGCGCATGAGGCTGACGAAGGAATTCCGGTCACTTGAGGAACAGTCATATAAGCTTTTTCGACAGGACGTCGATTTACTGCAGCAAAAGCAGGAATATGAAGCTACCGAGGGATATAGCAAATCCTATAATTATTTTCAGATGCCTGGGAAGGTGCTCCATGTAGATGGAGACCCTAATTATTTAAAGAAGTGCCTGACTCTTTATGAAAAAGTCGGCGTTCCGGTATACGGCATCCATTGCAATGAAAAGGAGATGCCGGAAAAGGTCGGCAAGCTGATCGATTATTACCGGCCGGATATTTTGGTCGTCACCGGGCATGACGCTTATTCAAAGTCAAAAGGATCAATGGATGACCTGAATGCATATCGCCATTCTAAACATTTTGTCCAGACTGTCAGGGAAGCGAGGAGAAAGATTCCCCATCTTGACCAGCTTGTCATCTTTGCAGGGGCCTGCCAGTCCCATTTCGAATCCCTGATCCATGCCGGGGCAAATTTCGCCAGCTCACCATCAAGAGTCAACATCCATGCTCTTGATCCTGTTTATATAGTGGCTAAAATTAGTTTTACACCTTTTATGGAGCGCATCAATGTCTGGGATGTTTTGAGGAATACACTGACAGGTGATAAGGGGCTCGGAGGCATTGAAACAAAAGGAGTACTAAGAACAGGAATGCCATATAAAAAGAATTCGCCGGAGTAAAGACTGTTGTCCAGTCTCGCCCGGCGTTTTTTTATGGATTGATGTACATATTTTACCGTGATAAAGGCTACTCTAAAAATGTTGAAATTTAGAAAAAAAAGAAGAAGAAAAGATATTGACTTTTATTTTTATCAACTGTTATAATTTATGTTTTTGTTTGACGAAAGTGGTGTCAGCGTGTTATACTTTACACAGTGAGGTGGACCGAATGCCAAAAACATTATCGGATATCAAAAAAGCTCTTGATTCAAACTTAGGAAAAAGACTCTTGCTAAAGGCCAACGGTGGACGCAGAAAAACGATCGAACGTTCTGGTGTGTTAGCTGAAACTTATCCTTCTGTTTTCGTGATTGAGCTCGACCAGGATGAAAATGCTTTTGAACGTGTTTCGTACAGCTACGCAGATGTTTTAACAGAAACGGTTGAAATTACCTTCTTTGAGGATACAACAGGATCAATGGCATTGAGCTAAGGCTCAATGAGGTACAGGCAGTGGACTTTCGGGTTAACTGCTTTTTATTTTGGCCAAAATTCGTAGCACATAAGGATAATTTAGGCTTACATGAAAACCTCCTTTTAAAAAGAAACTAAAAAAGCCTCGATGGTGAAAGGAGATGGTTTTCGTGGGCAGAAGAAGAGGGATTATGTCTGACAGGTTGAAAGAGGAGCTTGCGAAAGAACTTGGATTTTATGATGTTGTCCAGAAAGAAGGCTGGGGCGGCATCAAGGCCAAGGACGCAGGGAACATGGTCAAGCGAGCAATTGAATTAGCCGAACAGCAGCTTGTTAACCAGAAGCACTGACCTAAGATAGATATTCTTTGGTAAACTGCCAAATAGCCTGCCTTTAGAGGCTCTTTTCGTACCAATCGTTATTTGCGAGAATAGCCATAACAAAAATTATTAATTCAAACCATTGGGGTACCGGGGCTTATGCTCCGGTTTTTTGTTTATTGGAGGCCAGCCGTACTGGAAATGAACTTTATTTTGTAAAATGGTCGATCACTTCTTTGACAATTAAATTCATATAGAGGAAAGACAAAGTTTTAGGACAATAAAGTTAGGTTCTGGGAAAATCAACACTCTAGGATGTGACGACTCTTTTCTGTGTCATTACCTTTGACCTTTACTGCGCAACACCGTAAATTCCCTAATTATTTGTGAATTTACTGTATTCGACATAATGCAAATGATAAAATAAAGGAATGTTTCGAGGAGATGAGTCTTACTTTTATCGATTTGTGGTAAAATAGGACAAAATGTGGAATTCGTTAAAGTAGGTGGAAGCAGTGAAGATTTTGGTGAAGGCGCCAGCGAAAATTAATTTGTCGCTTGATGTGTTGCATAAACGTCCCGACGGTTATCATGAAGTTGAGATGGTGATGACGACGATTGATTTGGCTGACCGCATTGAGCTTAGTTTACTTGAGGCAGACAGGATTGTAATCCATTCACACAATAGATTTGTTCCCGATGACCAGCGAAACCTTGCTTATCAGGCAGCCCATTTATTGAAGGAAAGATTCCAGGTGAAAAAGGGCGTAGTCATCGGTATCGAAAAAACGATCCCTGTAGCTGCGGGCCTGGCTGGAGGCAGCAGTGATGCGGCAGCTACGCTAAGAGGGCTAAACAAGCTATGGAACCTTGGCCTGACATTGGACGAACTGGCCGTGCTGGGTGCGGAAATAGGCTCGGACGTTTCTTTCTGTGTGTACGGTGGAACGGCACTGGCGACCGGCCGGGGAGAAATCATCGAGGAGCTTCCAGTCCCGCCGACATGCTGGGTTGTTCTGGCTAAGCCTTTTATCGGTGTCTCAACAGCTGAGGTTTATCGTCGTTTACATGTAGATAAGATTCAACATCCGCCTACAAAAGAAATGATTTCTGCGATAGAAAATGGGGATTTCCATGGGGTATGCAACAGCGTTGGTAATGTGCTGGAGGATGTAACCCTGTCACTATATCCGGAAGTGGCCCAAATCAAAGACCAGATGAAGCGCTTTGGAGCGGATGCGGTTTTGATGAGCGGAAGCGGCCCAACCGTTTTCAGCCTTGTAGAGCATGATTCGCGGATGCATCGGATTTATAATGGTTTAAGAGGATTTTGTGATCAGGTATTTGCTGTCAGAATGCTTGGGGAACGGCATACCCTTGATTAAATCCGTATAATGGTGGTATATTAACCTTAAATATTCGGATTTTGGGGGTTCTTCAATGAAATTTCGACGCAGTGAGCGTTTGATTGATATGACGACTTATTTACTTGAACATCCTCGCCAACTGGTACCGTTAACTTATTTCGCGGAGAAGTATGGCTCTGCAAAATCCTCGATCAGCGAAGATCTTGGAATCATCAAAGAGACCTTTGAGCAGCGTGGAATCGGCGTACTGCAAACGGTGCCAGGTGCTGCTGGGGGAGTTAAGTTCCACGTCAATATCAGTGACGATAAAGCGAAAGAAGTAATAAATGAACTTTGCACGATCATGGCCAGTCCTGCCAGGCTGCTGCCAGGCGGTTACTTATACATGAACGATATCATTGGTAACCCGGCGATTGTCCAGGAGGTTGGCAGGCTGCTTGCTTCAGCTTATGCTAAAAAAAATATTGAGGTAGTGATGACTGTTGCGACAAAGGGGATCCCGATCGCCTACGCAGTGGCAAGCTATTTAAATGTCCCAGTCGTGATAGTCAGAAGAGACAGCAAGGTAACAGAAGGTTCAACTGTCAGCATCAATTATGTTTCCGGTTCGTCAAAAAGGATCCAGACAATGGTGCTTTCTAAACGAAGCCTTGCAGAGGGTACGAAGGTATTGATCGTGGACGACTTCATGAAAGCAGGCGGAACGGTCAATGGGATGATCAATCTGCTTGAAGAGTTTAATGCAGAATTAGCGGGAATTGCCGTTCTTGTTGAATCAGAAAATATCGAAGAAAGACTAGTGGATGAGTATCTCTCACTGGTACGCCTTTCGAATGTTGATGTAAAAGAACGAAAAATAACCGTGAGTGAAGGAAATTACTTCTTGCGTAAAGAATAACTCTATTAAAAAGGCTCTTTTCGTAACAGGGGAAAACAGCCTTTAATAATAAGATGGGGTGACAATATGAATATTGTACAAACTTCAAATGCGCCAGCTGCAATTGGCCCTTACTCCCAAGGTGTTGTAGTCAACAATCTGTTCTTCAGTTCTGGCCAGATTCCATTGACTGCAGAGGGCGTAATGGTTGAAGGAGATATCCAGGCCCAGGCACATCAGGTCTTTAAAAACCTGACAGCTGTATTGGAGGCTGCGGGAGCATCCTTGGAGACCGTTGTAAAAGCAACTGTATTTATTAAGAATATGGATGAATTTGCTCAATTGAATGAAGTGTATGGAGAGTATTTTAATGTTCATAAGCCTGCACGTTCGACAGTAGAGGTAGCAAGACTTCCGAAAGATGCATTGGTAGAGATTGAAGTAATCGCGCTCGTTAAATAACGAGCGTTTTTTTTTGCTCTTATTTAACGGAATAAACAGGAGGCTGTGTTAAAGGTCCAACGATGAAATCAACAGTCAAGTTTTATTAAGCATTGTCATAAAAAAGAAGCGTTTAAAAATAAGGCTGTGTTAAAGCTGAATGTTGATATTCATAGCCTGTTGATTGTAGTGG
>NZ_JBALSS010000030.1:4979-42043 GCF_036967045.1 Bacillus sp. JJ1609
AAAGCGAAGCGCCTGGAACTAAAATCAACAGCCTTGTTAACAGAGCTGAAAATAAAAGGTCAATAGCCAAAAAAGCCTATTTTCACTCAAAAAAAGAGAGTGATAGGGCTTTCAATAAGAAAATGTTCATGGATTTGACCGATTTTTTAAAAAAATTTTCTGAATAAAGAAGGAGTTTTGAATTCGCTGTGGAATTATTTAACTAGAATTTTATCTATTTGTAAAGGTGGTGAACAGAATGGAAGTAACTGACGTAAGATTACGCCGCGTTAATACAGATGGACGGATGAGAGCAATCGCTTCCATCACGCTTGACAACGAGTTTGTTGTCCATGATATCAGGGTGATTGATGGAAACAACGGCCTATTTGTTGCAATGCCAAGTAAACGTACTCCTGATGGCGAGTTCCGTGATATCGCGCATCCGATCAATTCGGGCACACGCGGAAAGATTCAGGAAGCTGTATTGGCAGAATACCACCGTTTAGGTGAAGTAGAAGTTGAATTCGAAGAAGCTGGAGCTTCCTAGAAATATAACGCAAGACACCAAGAGCCTGCTGCATAAGTAGGGCTCTTTTTTATTTCCCCTCATTTGCTCCTCCATAAACCCATTTTTCAGCAGAATTAAACATTTTTTCAAAAAAACGACCCACCGTATAAATGACAAATAATTGTACTTGCTCTTCTATTCTTGAAATGCCCGGCTATTTAAGATATATTCGTAATGGATAAAAAGGTAAAATTGGAGGCCTGCTAATGTCTAATCGTTATGCAATCATTTTAGCGGCCGGTCAGGGTACGCGAATGAAGTCCAAGTTATATAAGGTACTTCACCCTGTATGCGGCAAGCCGATGGTTCAGCATGTTATTGACCAAGTGAAAAGTCTTAATATAAACGAAATCGTGACGATTGTCGGACACGGTGCTGAAAAAGTGAAAGAACAGCTTGGCGATGACAGCCAGTACGCACTTCAAGCTGAACAGCTTGGAACAGCCCATGCTGTCCTGCAGTCGGAAGCAATGCTTGCGGATAAAGAAGGCGTTACAATCGTTGTATGCGGCGATACACCACTGATCAAAGCTGAAACGATGGAAGCTCTTTTCAAACATCACGAAGAGACAAATGCGAAAGCAACCATTCTGACAGCGAGGGCGGAAGATCCAACTGGATATGGCCGCATTGTCAGAAATGGCGATGGTTTTGTTGAAAAAATAGTTGAGCATAAGGATGCGACTGAGCAGGAAAGAAGCATCGATGAAATCAACACAGGTACTTATTGCTTCGATAACAAGTTATTGTTCGAGACCATCCATAAGGTATCAAATGATAATGTCCAGGGAGAATACTATCTTCCAGATGTAATCGAAATTTTGAAGAACCAAGGCGAGATTGTTTCTGCTTATGTTACGGATAGCTTTGCTGAAACGCTGGGTGTCAACGATCGTGTTGCACTGGCAGAAGCGGAGCGCACAATGAAAAAGCGTATCAATGAGTTCCATATGCGCAACGGTGTTTCATTCATTGATCCTGATAACACGTATATCGGACCAGATGTGGAAATTGGCCGGGACACTGTCATTTATCCTGGGACAACGATATCTGGTAAAACAGTGGTCGGATCTGAATGCCAGCTTGGACCAAATAGTGAAATTAGCGACTGTGAAATTGGAAACAATACAGTTATTCGTCAGTCAGCGGCTTTCAACAGTAAAATTGGTTCAGAGGTCAACATTGGGCCATTTGCCCATATCAGGCCAGATTCCGATATACATGATGAAGTGAAAATCGGAAATTTTGTTGAGATTAAAAAAGCGGTATTCGGCCGTGGAAGCAAGGCTTCACACCTAAGCTATATTGGCGATGCTGAGGTTGGCGCGGATGTGAACATCGGCTGCGGATCGATTACGGTTAACTATGACGGCAAGAACAAATTCTTGACGAAGATCGAAGACGGCGTCTTCATTGGCTGCAATTCGAATCTTGTTGCACCAGTTACGATTGGAAAAGGCGCTTATGTGGCAGCCGGGTCAACAATCACCGAGGATGTTCCAGGTGAAGCACTTGCACTCGCACGTGCGCGTCAAGTCAACAAAGAAGATTATGTAGGGAAAATGAACGTAAAGAAATAAGTCTTGGAGGTCCACAATGTCAAACCAGTATCTAGACCCAAATTTAAAGGTTTTTTCACTTAATTCAAATGTTGAGCTTGCCGAGGAAATTGCTAAGGTAATTGGAGTAGAATTAGGAAAATGCTCCGTTTCCCAATTCAGCGATGGAGAAATCCAGATTAACATCGAAGAAAGTATCCGTGGCTGTGATGTATATGTCATCCAGTCTACAAGTTCACCTGTAAATGAAAACATCATGGAATTGCTGATCATGATTGATGCATTGAAGCGGGCTTCTGCTAAAACAATCAATATCGTTATGCCTTACTATGGCTATGCGCGCCAGGACCGTAAAGCACGTGCACGTGAACCAATCACTGCTAAGCTTGTGGCAAACCTGCTTGAAACAGCAGGCGCTACACGCGTCATTACGTTGGATCTTCACGCACCCCAAATTCAAGGGTTCTTCGATATTCCGATTGACCATTTAATGGGTGTGCCTATCCTTGCAGACCACTTCAAGAGCAAGGAATTGAATGGTGACATCGTAATTGTCTCTCCTGACCATGGCGGTGTAACACGTGCAAGAAAAATGGCGGAAAGACTGAAAGCGCCAATCGCAATTATCGATAAGCGCCGTCCTAAGCCGAATGTTGCAGAAGTTATGAACATCGTTGGTAATATCGAGGGTAAGGTAGCAATCCTGATTGACGATATCATTGATACAGCAGGAACAATTACACTGGCAGCCAATGCATTAGTGGAAAATGGCGCTCAGGAAGTTTATGCATGCTGTACACACCCTGTATTATCAGGACCTGCGATTGAACGAATCCAAAACTCCAAGATAAAAGAACTGGTTGTGACAAATACAATCGCTCTTCCAGAAGAAAAGCGCATTGAAAAAATCTATGAGTTATCTGTTGCTCCACTGATTGGAGAGGCGATTATTCGCGTCCATGAAGAGCAATCAGTAAGCACGCTGTTTGATTAATTTTATAAGGACTAAACAGGCTTGCCCCAGGGCAAGCCTAATCCTGTTTTTGCTGGTAAGCTTATGGTAAACGAAAGTTAAACGAAAGTTAAACGTTTAGACCTTCCTATTTTGGGGCATTTTTTATATAGACAAAACTTATTGAATAGGAAGGGGACAAAACCATGGGTGCAGTATTGAAAGCAACTGAACGCACAGGTTCTCAAGGTTCTAATCTAAGACGTTTACGCCAGGAGGGCAACATTCCGGCAGTCGTGTATGGAAGGAATTCAGAAAGCAAATCGATTTATATAAACAGCATTGAATTTCTTAAGACGATCAGGGAAAATGGGAAAAATGGCGTAATTTCACTTGATGTTGGCGGCAGCCAGCAGGATGTCATGCTGACGGATTACCAGCAAGACCATATCAAAAATGAGGTCCTCCATGCTGATTTCCTCGCAGTGGACAAGAGCTCTAAGGTAAATGCGAGTGTTCGAATCAATCTTGTCGGGGAAGCTGCAGGTGTGAAGGATGGCGGCGTCATGCAGCAGCCTGTGCATGAAGTGAACATTACTTCGACTCCTGGAAGCATTCCTCCATCCATAGATGTCGATGTGACCAATCTTCAGGTAGGTGAGAACCTGACACTTGCCGATATCAAAACAGGAAATTATGAAATAAACGATGATGAAAGCACAGTACTAGTTTCCATCCTTCCTCCGAAACAGGAAGAAGAAATTAATTCTGGAGAAGAACAAGAGCCAGGACAACCTGAAAATGAAGAAGGAAGAGAAACAGAAGCTAGCGAATAATAGTACAGTAGGTAATGGACGTAGCCTGAAGAGGTTACGTCTTTTACGGTTGTTAAAACAAAGTCGTCTAACCAAAGAGTATCTGGAGGAGGATGGGGCGTGCTTAATTTACGTTCTCTTTTTAGGCGGTTACGCTTTGCTGATAAGGGGTGTGAAACAACAATGAAATTGTTTGTGGGTTTAGGGAATCCAGGGAAACAATATGATAAAACAAGGCATAATATAGGGTTTGAAGTGATCGATGAGCTTTCGAAAAGGTGGAACATTCCATTAGATCAGGCAAAGCACAAAGGGATTTATGGAAAGGGTTTTGTTGGCGGTGAAAAGGTAATCCTCTTGAAGCCCCTTACTTATATGAATCTTTCTGGGGAATCCATCAGAGCTGTCATGGATTTTTATGACATAGATATTGACGATTTCGTCGTGATTTATGATGATCTTGATATGCCAACAGGCAGGATTCGCTTAAGGCAAAAAGGCAGCGCGGGCGGTCATAATGGAATTAAGTCGACAATTGCCCATACAGGAACGCAGGAATTCAACCGCATCAGAGTGGGCATCAGCCGCCCTCAGAACGGTATGGCGGTGACAGATTGGGTGCTCGGCCGTTTTACCAGTGAAGAGCAGGATCACATGCAAGAAGCCGTGATGAAATCGTCCGATGCATGTGAAGAATGGATGAAAAAGCCGTTTTTAGAAGTGATGAATACCTTTAATCGCTAGGTTTTTAGTAGGAATTCAAGCTGAATAGTGAATAACAATTATGCATAACAATCCATTTAGTAATATAATTTTGGTTGTGTTAAAGCTCAATGCTTATTTCTAGAACCTGTTGATTGGAGCGGAGGGCACTCGAATCCTGCGGGATTAGCGGCCAAGGTGAGACCCCGCAGGAGCAATGCGACGAGGAGGCTCACCTGACGCCCTAGGAAGAATTCGGTCTTTGAAAAAGTTGGCACTTGAGCTTTTTCATAATTCTTCCCCGCGGAAAGCGAGTGCCTGGAGCGGAAATCAACAGTTAAGGTTAACAGAGCCATAATTTTAAAAAAGAAACATACAATAGGCTAAGTGCATAAGTTCCTCGCAAAGGGTCAATAATGATAATGACTTAATTTGGGAGGGACGGGCATGGCTATACATTATCAATGCCGTCATTGCGGCACGAATATCGGCTCGCTGGACAGGATGTCTGTCCATAGCGAAAGCCTTGGCTTGCACAAGCTTACCGATGAAGAACGGCAGGAGATGGTTTCTTACGCAGGCAATGGCGACATCCATATAAAATCGATCTGTGAAGACTGTCAGGAAGCTTTGGACCGAAATCCAGACCTTCATCAACATGACTATTTAATTCACTGACAAGCTTTGGATTTCTCATCCAAAGCATTTTTCTGTTTATATATCAGGCAATGGAAAACTACTAATTGAGCAGAACGATAATGAATATTTTTAAAAGAGAGGGAGAGGTTTGGATGCAGGGGCTGAAAGCTCTATTTAGTCATCAGGATGATGTCCAATCGGTTATTTCCGGTATGGACGCGGGGCTGAGGGAACAGCTTGTCGCCGGACTGTCCGGTTCGGCAAGGACGGTCTTTTTAGCGGCAATATACGAACAGACAAAACGCCCCGTCCTGGTTGTGACGCATAATCTATTACAGGCACAAAAATTATATGATGATCTTGTTAATTTAGTAGGGGAAGACGAAGTCTATCTTTATCCGGCAAATGAATTGATTGCCGCGGAAATCAGTATTTCCAGCCCGGAGCTGAAAGCACAGCGGATAGAGGCTTTGAATCATTGGAGCAAAAAGAAATCAGGTATGGTCATCGTTCCAATGGCGGGCTTAAGAAAAGTATTGCCGCCAAAACAATTATGGGCAAAGTTCCAGATGACATTTAAACTCGGGGAAGAAATCGACCTTGGTGATGTACTCAATCGGTTTGTAAGCATGGGCTACACAAGAGCAGGAATGGTATCAGCTCCGGGTGAGTTCAGTGTCAGGGGTGGAATCATTGATATTTACCCGCTGACTTCCACTGACCCAATCAGGATTGAGCTGTTTGATGCGGAGGTTGATTCAATCCGGACGTTTTCACTCGAGGATCAGCGTTCAAAGGAAAAAATGAAATCGGTTTTAATTGGACCGGCGACAGAAATCCCACTGGAAAATGAACAGCTGGACCGACTAGTCACAGGTCTTGAAGCTGGGCTTTCAAACAGTCTGAAAAAGCTGAAGGATGATAAAGCAAAGACACTTATGGCACAGAACATCGGCTACGAACTTGAGCAGCTAAGAAATGGGCAGAAGCCAGATCAAGTATTCAAGTACTTATCGGTCGCTTATGAAAAGCCTCAAAGTTTAATAGATTACTTGCCATCAGGCGGCTTTCTGTTTGTTGATGAAATAAGCAGGGTCCAGGAAATGAATGAATCGCTGAACAAGGAGGAAGCGGAATGGTATACGAGCCTTCTTGGAGAAGGACAGATCATCCATGATCTTAAGATTTCACACCATCTTCCTGAACTGCTGAGTAAATCGGCGAATCCGATTGTTTATTTATCCTTGTTTTTAAGGCATGTTCCAAACACAAGCCCGCAAAATATCATTAACATCTCGTGCAAACCGATGCAAAGCTTCCACGGGCAAATGCATGTACTGAAGGGTGAAATTGATCGCTGGCGGAAAGGGAATTATGCGGTGATCTTTCTTGGCCCGGATGAAGAGAGAGTCAAAAAGCTTGAGCGGGTGCTCGAGGATTATGAAATAGATGCAGTAAGGGCTAGCAGCAAGCAGGATATACTGCCGGGGAAAGTCCAGATTATCCAGGGCAGCCTGAATACAGGCTTTGAGTTCCCAATCCAGAAGATCGCTTTGATTACTGAAGAGGAGCTTTTTAATAAAAAGACCAAAAAAGCTCCAAGGCGGCAAAAGCTTTCGAATGCAGAGCGGATTAAAAGCTACTCTGAATTGAAGGTTGGCGATTATGTTGTCCATGTGAATCATGGAATCGGGAAGTATTTGGGTATTGAAACGCTCGTCATCAATGGGGTGCATAAGGATTATCTCCATATCCGCTACCATGGAACAGATAAATTATATGTGCCTGTCGAGCAAATTGATCTTGTACAGAAATATGTAGGATCTGAAGGGAAAGAGCCGAAGATCTACAAACTGGGCGGAAGCGACTGGAAACGGGTCAAGAGCAAGGTTCAGTCCTCAGTCCAGGATATTGCAGACGATCTCATCAAGCTATACGCGGAGCGAGAGTCGAGCGTTGGCCATGCGTTCTCTCCAGACGGTGAAATGCAGCGTGATTTCGAATCTTCCTTCCCATATCAGGAGACAGAGGATCAAATCCGTTCCATCCATGAAATCAAGCTTGATATGGAGCGTGAACGGCCGATGGACCGCCTGCTATGCGGTGATGTTGGATACGGTAAAACAGAAGTCGCGATCAGAGCGGCCTTCAAGGCAATTGCCGATGGCAAGCAGGTAGCCCTCCTTGTACCAACAACGATCCTGGCACAGCAGCATTATGAAACGCTAAGAGAGAGGTTTCAGGACTTCCCGATTAACATCGGTTTGCTGAGCAGGTTCAGGTCAAGGAAGCAGCAGACTGAAACCATAAAGGGACTCAAAGCAGGAAGCGTCGATATTGTTGTCGGAACGCACCGTTTGTTATCAAAGGAAATCACTTACAGAGATCTTGGTCTTTTGATTATCGATGAAGAGCAGCGCTTTGGGGTAACTCATAAAGAAAAAATCAAGCAGCTTAAAACAAATGTAGATGTACTGACATTGACTGCGACACCAATTCCAAGGACGCTGCATATGTCCATGCTAGGGGTCAGGGATTTATCCGTCATCGAGACACCGCCTGAAAATCGATTCCCTGTCCAGACGTATGTGATGGAATACAATGGAGGACTTGTACGCGAAGCGATAGAACGTGAACTTGCGAGGGACGGACAAGTATATTTCCTTTATAACCGGGTTGAGGACATTGAGCGGAAAGCTGAAGAAATTTCCATGCTTGTGCCCGATGCGCGCGTTACCTTTGCGCACGGAAGAATGTCGGAAAATGAGCTTGAATCCGTCATGCTTGGATTCCTGGAAGGTGAATTTGATGTGCTGGTGAGCACGACGATCATCGAAACGGGCGTTGATATTCCTAACGTGAATACGCTGCTTGTCTATGATGCAGATAAAATGGGCTTATCGCAGCTTTATCAGCTTAGAGGAAGGGTTGGACGTTCCAACAGGGTTGCCTACGCCTATTTTACCTACCGAAAAGACAAGGTGCTAACCGAAGTTGCCGAAAAACGCCTTCAGGCGATTAAAGAGTTCACTGAACTAGGGTCAGGATTCAAAATCGCGATGCGAGACTTATCGATTCGAGGAGCGGGAAATCTGCTTGGAGCTCAGCAGCATGGCTTTATCGACTCAGTCGGTTTCGATTTGTATTCGCAAATGCTTAAGGAAGCAATTGAAGAACGTAAACCGGAGAAGGAGCAAGTCCGCAGGCCTTCCATCGAGATCGATCTTGAGCTGGATGCCTATATCCCTGACAGCTACATTTCTGATGGCCATCAAAAAATCGAAATGTATAAACGTTTTCGCGGAATCGATACTCTGAAGGATATTGAAGAATTAAAAGAAGAAATCATTGACCGGTATGGCGATTACCCTGGAGAGGTAGAAGCTTTGTTCAAGGTTGCCGAATTAAAGGTGTATGCAATTACTGCCGGTGTAGAATCGATAAAACAAGTTAAGCAGGATGTAAATATACTTTTATCAGAAGAAGGAAGCAGCAGGATTGATGGACAGAAAGTCTTTAAAGTCAGCAGCCAATACCGGAATGCTGTAGGGCTCGGAATGGAAGGCAAAAAGCTTAAGATGGTCATCCATACGAAAGTCATCAAAAACGATCGCTGGTTTGATATTACTTTTGAAATGGTGAAGGGATTGCACGACTCCCAAAAAGAACAAGAAAATTCGGTATCGTAATCACTTGGAAATACTTTGTAACGAAAATGTAAAACTGGAAAGTGTTTCAAAAAAGTGAGACAAGGGTAATTTTTGTTTGTACGCTTTAAACAGCTGGAAGGTTTATCCGTTTTTGGCATCTTTATCACTTCAGAGAAAATATTTTTAGAAGTGTATAGAACTTTCCATATGAAAGATACTAAGTTCAAACTTGGTAAGGATGATTAATAAAGGTTTAAATTGTCATTACCAAACAAAATAATCATCAGATGAAAGTGAGGCAACGTTGGATGAAAGCAACTGGTATTGTTCGTCGAATCGATGATTTAGGTCGTGTCGTCATTCCCAAAGAAATAAGAAGAACGCTGCGTATTCGTGAAGGAGATCCACTTGAAATTTTCGTGGACCGCGATGGTGAAGTCATTTTAAAGAAATATTCTCCAATCAGCGAGTTAAGCGATTTTGCAAAGGAATATGCAGAAGCGCTATATGACAGCTTAGGCAATCCGATACTAATCTGCGATCGCGATACGTATATTGCATTAGCCGGAGGTTCTAAGAAGGACTACTTGAATAAAAGCATCAGTGAACTTGTCGAAAAGACGATGGAAGACCGCAATTCCACTTTAGTAAACCAGCAAGCAAACATTTCGCTTGTTGAGGGCATTGAAGAACCTGTTTCGTCCTATACAATTGGACCAATCATTGCAAACGGTGATCCTATCGGAGCCGTTATCATTTTCGCTAAAGAAGGCTCATTAGGAGATGTTGAGCAAAAAGCAGTTGAGACAGCTGCTGGCTTCCTTGCGAGACAGATGGAGTCATAATCTTGATTCTGAAAAATCATGTTTAACCGAAATTTTATCATTCATAAAAGGGCAGCTGCCGAGGCTGCCCCTTTTCATGTTGCGCGCGCTTGGCATAGGGAGAGGTTACTCCATGACTCGGTTGATATAGGCTATATAGAGTCCTAAAAACCTTATGATATAATACTTGGTGAAACTGGAATTGGAAGGAGATGGGCGATGAAGCCCGTTACGGATTCAAAAGATTTGGTTAAGGGAGCCATGATTTTGACTTTGGCGGCCCTGGTTACAAAGATATTAAGCGCGATATACCGTGTCCCATTCCAAAATATCGTTGGGGATATAGGTTTTTATATTTATCAGCAAGTCTATCCTTTTTATGGGATTGTCATGGTTTTATCTACATATGGTTTTCCGGTTGTCATTTCCAAGCTGTATACCGAGCAGCAGGCAAGAGGGAATAGCGGCCGGGCTGACAGGATGCTGGCGATATCGTTATTATTCTTAGGACTTGTAGGACTGCTGCTGTTTTCAATTTTTTACTTTGGTTCTGACTGGATTGCTGAAAAAATCGGTGATTCTGAGCTCAGTCTGTTGTTTAAGGTTGTATCAGTCCCATTCCTGATTTTCCCGATTACATCCGTATACCGGGGTTATTTCCAGGGCAAGGGCAATATGGTGCCAACCGCTGTTTCTCAAGTGTCTGAACAATTGATTCGTGTTGCAACGATCCTGATTCTATCCGCGTTATTCATACAGCAGGGATACTCCTTATATTTTGCCGGAGCTGGTGCAGTATTCGGCTCGGTTACCGGGGGTTTGATCTCAGTTGCTGTTCTAAGCTACTTCTATCTAAAAAATAGAACGGTTAATCCATTTAGACACTATAAGGCAAAGACACTTTTTGCGGATGCGGCATGGGTTGTAAAAGCTCTGGTTGTACAGGGTTTTGCCATCAGCATTAGTGGCATGCTGTTAATATTGTTCCAGCTTGCAGATTCACTGAATATGTATACAGCTCTATTGGAAACGGGTTTGGCAGGTGACGAGGCGAAATCGGCAAAAGGAATCTTTGACAGGGGACAGCCCTTGATCCAGCTTGGAACGGTTGTGGCAACCTCTATGTCCTTGAGTCTTGTTCCGGCGATTTCAGGCGAAAAATCAAGAAATCGTACAGATGTGATCCTGCAGAAAATAAGGCTGGCTCTCCAGACCAGCCTGCTCTTCGGTGCGGGTGCGGCTGCAGGTTTATACAGCATCATCGTTCCTGCAAACATCATGCTCTTTGAGAATGCCGATGGCTCAAATGTCCTTGGAGCGCTGAGTTTAATGATTCTGTTAGGATCAGTGATTTTAACAATCACTAGTATTCTTCAAGGGCTTAATAAAACAATATTCCCAGCATTCGTCATTCTGGCTGGCTTTGGTTTGAAATACGGCTTGAACCTTATTTTTATTCCAAGAGAAGGTGCGATGGGAGCAGCGTACGCTACTTTATTGGCCATGCTGATTATTTTGGTTGTTCTTGTGGCCCGGTTGAGGGTTGAATTGGGGAAGCCGGTTTTGTCTCTTAGATTTATGGCGAAAATTCTTTTTTCCTCAGCTGTTATGAGTATTTTTCTCTATTTTTATTTGCAAATAACCGATTTTCTTTATCGCTATGTTGAACCTGACAGGCTCGCTGCCATTATACAGGCATTGAGCGCAGTGGCGTTTGGTGCCATTGTCTATTTAATTGTTTTAATCAAAACGAAGGCTTTAAATGAAGAGGAATTATTGACCTTGCCGTTTGGCAGCAGGCTTGTTCAGCTATTTTTAAATAAGACAGGAGGCAGCAGAAATGACAAATAAGATTTCCATTATAGGGCTTGGCGCTGGTGACTTAGATCAGCTCCCCCTTGGAGTATATAAAAGATTAAAGCAGGAGAAAAATCTCTTTTTGCGGACAAAGGAACACCCGGTAGTAGAGGAGCTTGAGCAGGAAGGATTGCAATTTCAATCTTTTGATTCAATCTACGAGAAACACGACCAGTTTGCAGATGTGTATGAGGAAATTACCGAAACTTTGCTTGCTGAAGCGAAAAAAGAGCCAGTGACCTATGCTGTGCCGGGACATCCCCTGATTGCAGAGCGGACTGTTCAGCTTTTACTAGAGAGAGGGCCGGAAAGAAATACTGAAATCGAGATTGGCGGCGGACAGAGCTTCCTTGATGCCATGTTCCAGGCGCTGGCAATTGATCCGATTGAAGGATTCCAGCTGCTTGACGGTACAGAGCTGTCAAAGGAATCACTGCTGCTGAAAAGCCATACGATCATTGGACAGGTCTATGATTCTTTTGTAGCATCAGAGGTCAAGCTAACCCTGATGGAAAAATTGCCGGATGAATATGAAGTTTATATTGTTACAGCTGCAGGAAGCAAGGACGAAGTGATCAGGAAAGTTCCATTATATGAATTGGACAGGGAAATGGAATTGAGCAATTTAACCTCTGTTTATCTACCACCTGTAGACGAGGAACAGATTTTATACAAGGATTTTTCAAAGCTCCGTGGAATTATATCAATATTGAGGGGGCCGAACGGCTGTCCATGGGATAAGAAGCAGACCCATCAGTCTCTTAAAAAATATTTGATTGAAGAGGCCTATGAATTGATCGAGGCAATTGATAACGATGATATTGACCATATGATCGAAGAGCTCGGTGATGTGCTGCTGCAGGTCATGCTTCATGCCCAGATCGGCGAAGATGAAGGCTACTTCACCATCGATGATGTAATTGAGGGGGTATCTGCCAAAATGGTTCGCAGGCATCCTCACGTTTTTGGCGACAAAACGGCTGAAAATGAAGAGGAAGTCATGAAAAATTGGCAGGAGATTAAGGAACAGGAAAAGGGCGGTGCTGTAAAATCACTGCTTGAGGGTGCAGGAAAAGGTCTGCCAAATCTGCTGAAAGCCTATGAACTGCAGAAGGAAGCAGCCAAGGTAGGCTTTGACTGGAAAACAGCTGCGCCAATCCTTGATAAGGTGAAAGAAGAAATCGATGAGCTGTCAGCGGAAATCACGAAAAAGGGTCAGCAGGAGGATATCCAGCTGGAGTACGGAGACCTGCTGTTCGCGCTTGTCAATTTTGCGAGGCATTATGACATGAATCCAGAAGAGGCTCTATTCAAGGCGAACCAAAAGTTCATGCGCAGATTTGCCTATATCGAGCAAAGAACCGCAGAAAACGGAAAGTCAGTAGACAGCTATTCTCTTGAAGAACTTGATTCCTTTTGGAATGAAGCAAAGAAACAAGGTTTGTAAAGGTAAATTGAACCAATAACAAAAAAGGGGTTTAGATACTATGAGGTTGGATAAATTTTTAAAAGTGTCAAGATTGATTAAAAGAAGAACATTGGCGAAGGAAGTATCTGATCAGGGAAGGATTTCCGTTAATGGTGTCCCTGCCAAGGCCAGCACGAATGTAAAAGCGGGCGATGAGCTGGCAATCCGCTTTGGACAAAAGGTCGTTTCTGTAAGGATCGACCGCATCCAGGAAACATCCCGCAAGGATGAAGCCGCTGAGATGTACACGATGCTGGGCGAAGAAAGAATTCCGGGTGACGACGAAGAGTAAATCGGCAATCCCCTGAAGGCTTGTTCTATTATCTCTCTCTAAATCATAAACATGTACAAAAGTGCATTATGCGATTGTGAGGGGTAATGATGAGCCAATATTATGAAACGAACCAGACAAAAAGCAATTTACCAGACCATGATTTAGTCATGAGAGGCAGGCGGACACTGGAGATTACAGGAGTAAAGCAAGTAGAAAGCTTCGATAATGAAGAGTTTTTATTAGAAACTGTAATGGGATTCTTGGCGATTAAAGGCCAGAACCTCCAGATGAAGAACCTGGATGTCGACAAGGGAATTGTTTCGATCAAAGGAAAAATCTTTGACCTGGTCTATCTGGATGACCAGCATGGGGAGAAAGCTAAAGGCTTCTTTAGCAAGTTATTCCGATGACGCTGTCTACCCAATTTTTGACGATGCTCGCCATGATTGGGATGGGCAGCTTATTCGGAGCTTCACTTGATACGCATAACCGTTTTTTAAAAAGGTCAAAGCGTAAGTCATGGATCGTATTTATCAATGACATTCTTTTTTGGCTATTCCAGGGCTTGTCCATTTTTTATATTTTATTTTCCGTGAATATGGGAGAATTGCGCTTTTATATTTTTCTTGCTCTATTATGTGGATTTGCAGCGTACCAGAGCCTGTTTAAAAAGATCTATCTGAAGGTGCTAGAACGGGCTATCTCAATCACAATCAGTGTTTATGTGTTTTTTGTGAAGGCAATCAGATTGTTGATCATACGGCCTCTGCAGTTTCTGGCCGCCACCGTTTTATCGCTGCTGATCCTTTCGGGAAGAGGCCTTTATGCTCTTGTAAAATGGCTTCTTGCCATTTTATTATGGGTGTTGAAACTCCTTTGGAAGCCGATTCAGCTACTTTTCTTACTTTTTTGGAAACTTTTGCCGAAAAAGATTAAAAAAAGCGTCGAGAAGTTATATAATAAATTGGCAGGATTTCTACTCCTAGTAAAGAATTACTCTTTATTGCCGATAAAATGGTTGAAGAAAATTAAAAAATAAATGTAAGGGGGACTGCGGGGAATGAGTGTCATCAGGAAACGGAATATATCTAAGATTGAAAACCAGTATGTGCAGCAGCGTGAAATAGCAGGGATTGCGGAAAGCAGGAAGCGAAAGCTGCTATTCAGGCGCCTCGCGGTCTTTGCCCTTTTCGCATCAGTTATTTCTTATTTAATGATCTCGACTTTCATTTCACAGTCTGCCTCACTTGAAAATAAGAAGGCAGACAAAGAAAAGCTTGAGCAGAAATTGGCAAGCCTGGAAAAGAAGCAAGAGATTCTTGATGAAGAAATAGTAAAGCTTAATGACGATGAATACATAGCTAAGCTGGCTCGCAAAGAATATTTCTTATCGGAAAAAAATGAAATTATCTTCAACCTTCCTAAAGATAAAAAGGACTCCCAAGATTCGCCTTATTGACACTCTTTTTTTATATTCTGTATAATATATAGTAAGTTTGATTTTTTATATCTTTAAGGAGGCAAAACTTTTTTATGTCAATCGAAGTAGGCAGCAAGCTACAGGGTAAAGTAACAGGTATTACAAATTTCGGGGCGTTTGTGGAACTGCCAGGCGGCTCAACTGGACTCGTCCATATCAGTGAGGTTGCTGACAATTATGTCAAGGACATCAATGACCACCTCAAAGTGGGCGACCAGGTTGAAGTGAAAGTCATCAATGTTGAAAAAGACGGCAAAATTGGTTTATCTATTAAGAAGGCAGTAGACAGGCCAGAAAGACCTGAAAGACCTGCAAGACCAGAAAGATCTGAATCAAGGCCGTACACACAACGTCCGCGTGGTGGAAGACCAAACGACAATCGGAACGCCCGTCCTGAAAATTTCGAAACAAAAATGGCGAAATTTTTGAAGGACAGTGAAGACCGTCTGTCTACTCTGAAACGTGCAACTGAATCTAAGCGCGGTGGAAGAGGAGCTAGAAGAGGTTAACTTGCTGCTAAGTGAACATATATAAATAGCAGGTAATTGCTATATCAAGACAAGTCTTTCGGGGCTTGTCTTTTTTATTTTTCAGCGTTGCATTATTGCTATTCGGAATATAATGAAAAACTCCGGAATAAACTGGGTGTTTTTCGGAATAAATTATAAAATTCCGGAATATCTGATGAGGAATCCGGAATAAAATAAATTTTTTCGGAATATCTTACTTTGATTTTAGAGATACGGTACTCTGGCAGGCTGATTTTATAGTAACTGATTCACGTCGAAAGAATATGCTCATCAACATGCTCGGTTAATACAAAAAACTCGCTCCTTATAAAAGGAACGAGTTTTTTATGTTAGATGACCCCTACGGGATTCGAACCCGTGTTACCGCCGTGAAAGGGCGGTGTCTTAACCGCTTGACCAAGGGGCCATATAATAAAAAAAATTGGTAGCGGCGGAGGGGATCGAACCCCCGACCTTACGGGTATGAACCGTACGCTCTAGCCAGCTGAGCTACACCGCCATGGTATTGTGTTTTGAGGCACAAGAAATATAATACATAGATATTAAAATAGTGTCAATGGATTTTTAAAAGAAAAGCAGAAATTCTTATCAGGAAAATATTAGGGCAATGTGCTTGTGTGTATGGTCATAGTAGACCGTTGGTAGGAAGATAACGAGTTTATTCGAGGAAATGCATTGTTTACGGTGAAATGCGTCGAACGAAACTTTGATGCTTGTCCTTGTTTTTGACAAACTTCTGTTTTGCTCCCTTTTATAATAATCTGCAACGATATAAAAACGGGGAGTGTATTGAATGCAAAAGGTAGAAAGGAACATGATGGAACCGATCAGTGAAGTTCATCTCGAGGAATCACGATTCAGGTTTGCGAAAGGCATGGCGAAGCTGCAATCCAAAATCGAAAACCTTTTTCTGAAAAAAGGCTATATATTTTTATTACTTGGATTTTTGCTTGGCAGAGCCTTGATACTTGCACAGTTAACCCCTTTTAGCCTTCCATTTTTTGCGGCCGTTTATTTAATCCGGAAGGACCGTGCGCCAATCGCGTTGTTTGGTCTTGTGGCCGGTGCGGCGACATTATCACTCGGTGATGCGGTTTTTACTTTTAGTTCGGTATTCTTATTTTTGCTGATTTACCGATTGACGAAAAAATGGATCAAGAACGATTTGAAGGTTTTGCCTTTATATATATTTTCTACTATTTTGATAGGCAAAATGTTAAAAGCTCTTATTTTGTCCGGACATATTACTATTTATGAAGGGATGATGGCTGGAGTCGAAGCAGGCTTGAGTCTTGTATTGACTTTCATCTTCCTGCAAAGCATTCCTTTAATGACAATCAGCAAACGGAAACAATCATTAAAAACAGAAGAAATCGTTTGTTTGATCATTATGCTGGCCTCAGTTATGACGGGAACGATTGGCTGGACGGTTTATGATTTGTCAGTAGAACACGTTATGTCCCGCTATTTGGTCCTGATCTTCTCATTTGTTGCCGGGGCAACGGTTGGATCTACGGTAGGAGTAGTGACCGGATTAATTTTCAGCCTTGCAAACGTTTCGAGTTTTTACCATATGAGCCTGTTAGCTTTCTCAGGATTGCTAGGCGGTCTGTTAAAAGAAGGGAAAAAACCTGGTGTGGCTTTGGGATTATTTATAGCCACACTGCTGATTGGCATGTATGGCGAAGGTGGCGGTGCTCTTAGCAAAACAGTGATGGAATCAGCTGCGGCCGTCCTATTGTTTTTACTAACTCCCCAATCACTAACTTCCAAAATAGCAAAATACATCCCGGGCACTCCGGAGTACTCAGCAGAGCAGCAACAATACATGAGAAAGATGAGAGATGTGACAGCGCAGCGGGTCGTGCAGTTTTCGAATGTATTTGAAGCACTTTCTAAAAGCTTCTCAAACCTGCAGGTACAGGATGAAACGACTGAGACAGACCGCGATATGGATTATTTCTTAAGCAATGTCACGGAAAAAACATGCCAGACCTGCTTTAAGAAAGACCATTGCTGGACAAGGAACTTTAATACAACCTATGACTATATGAGTGAAATTATGCAGGAAATGGATCAAAATCAAGGAGCTGTCCCGCAAAAACTTTCTCGTGAATGGGACAAGCACTGTACGCGTTCGAAAAAGGTAATGGAAATCATGCAGCAGCAGCTGACCTATTACCAGGCAAACAGGAAGCTTAAGAAGCAGGTGCAGGAGAGCAGGCGTCTGGTGGCTGACCAATTGTTAGGAGTATCAGAGGTAATGGGTGATTTCGCAAAGGAAATCCAGCGTGAGCGTGAAAATCATTCCAAACAGGAGGAGCAAATTCTTGAAGCACTTCAGGAATTTGGCATCCATATCGAGCATGTTGAAATCTACAGCCTTGAACAGGGGAATGTCGATATCGACATGACCATACCGTATTGCCAGGGGCATGGAGAATGCGAAAAACTGATTGCGCCGATGCTGTCCGATATCCTTAAGGAAAATATCGTAGTCAATTCAGAAGAGTGCTCGACTTTTCCAAACGGTTTTTGCCATGTGACATTCCGCTCAGCTAAAGCTTATACCGTTTTAACAGGTGTGGCGCATGCAGCAAAGGATGGCGACCTCGTATCTGGTGACAGTTATTCGACTATAGAACTTAGCGGCGGAAAATATGCCATCGCGATCAGTGATGGAATGGGCAATGGTGAAAGAGCGCATTCTGAGAGCAGAGACACGTTGCTTTTGCTCCAGCAAATCCTTCAATCCGGAATTGAGGAGAAGGTGGCAATAAAATCAGTAAATTCGATTTTAGCACTTAGAACGACAGATGAAATTTTTTCTACTCTTGACCTTGTGATGGTCGATTTACAAAATGCATCGGCACGGTTTTTAAAAATAGGCTCAACACCAAGCTTCATAAAGCGAGGCGGTAAAATCATGAAAGTCCAGGCCAGCAATCTGCCAATGGGCATCCTGCAGGAGTTTGAGGTGGACGTAGTCGGTGAGCAGCTGAAGGCTGGGGATTTGTTGATTATGATGAGCGATGGCGTTTTTGAAGGTCCAAAGCATGTCGAGAATTATGATCTTTGGATGAAACGGAAAATAAATGAACTCCAGACGGATGACCCGCAGGCAATCGCTGATCTGATCATGGAGGAAGTAATTCGGTCCCGCGAAGGCTCGATTGAGGACGACATGACGGTAGTTGTAGCAAAAATCGATCACAATATTCCTAAATGGGCATCGATTCCGATGTCGAATTATCAAAAAAGGGCATAACGGTTATTTTGAGTATTAACCCTCTCTTTTATGTATATTTCCTTCTCGCTTCGTCGACAATGGTAACAAATTTATCTATGAGAGGGGATTATCATGAAGACAGGTACAATCAGGCAAATATTGCTCATAACTGATGGTTGTTCAAACCAGGGGGAAGATCCAATCGCGATGTCTGCTCTGGCAAAGGAACAGGGGATTACCGTTAACGTGATTGGTGTAATGGAGCAGGATGTTATAGATGACCAGGGCATGAAAGAAATAGAAGGAATTGCGCTTTCCGGAGGTGGAGTCAGCCAAATCGTATACGCGCAACAACTTTCACAGACTGTGCAGATGGTGACAAGAAAAGCGATGACACAGACCCTTCAAGGAGTCGTGAACAAGGAACTTCAGCAAATATTAGGCGGGGGAAGAACGGTCGAAGACCTGCCGCCTGAAAAACGTGGAGAAGTCATGGAGGTTGTTGATGAGTTAGGAGAGACTGTCGAGCTGGAAGTGTTGATTCTTGTCGATACGAGCGCGAGCATGAAGCACAAGCTGCCGACAGTAAAAGAGGCTTTGCTGGACTTGAGTTTAAGTCTTAATGCAAGATCTGGAGACAATCGTTTTTCCGTATTTGTATTTCCCGGGAAAAGAAATGATGTCGAAAAATTGCTGGATTGGACTCCCAAGCTAGAATCGCTGACCAGCATATTTGCCAAGCTGACTACTGGGGGAATAACACCTACAGGACCAGCCCTTCGTGAAGCACTTTCATACTTCAATCAAAAACGATCTTTAAGGAGCCTTCTGTCCCGTGATGATGAATCCTTCTTTGAAGAATCTGTGTAAAGTCATTCCCGGAACGATCATCCAGGGAAAATGGCATCACAATCGATATACCATAATAAAGGAACTTGGTTTTGGAGCGAATGGGATTGTCTATCTTGCAAGGCACAACAATACACAAGTAGCACTGAAAATGAGTGACAACGGAATGTCGATAACATCAGAGGTCAATGTGTTAAAATCTTTTGCCAAGGTCCAGGGATCTGCCCTCGGGCCTTCTTTGCTGGATGTAGATGATTGGGAGCGGCCTGGGAAGCTGGTCAGCTTCTATATCATGGAGTTTATCAAGGGGCCTGATTTCCTTACATTCCTGCAGCAGAAGGGACCTGACTGGAAAGAAGTAATGATCCTGCAGCTGTTGGCGGACCTGCAGATCTTGCATGAAAATGGCTGGGTGTTTGGAGACTTGAAGCCAGATAATTTGATCGTTACTGGACCGCCAGCAAGAATTCGCTGTATCGATGTGGGAGGAACCACATTGCAAGGGCGTTCTATCAAAGAGTTCACCGAATTTTTCGATAGAGGGTACTGGGGATTAGGAAGCCGGAAGGCGGATCCGGGCTATGACCTTTTCGCCGTAGGGATGATCATGGTCAATACCGCTTACCCGAAAAGGTTTAACAAAACAACTGGTGGATTGAACGAAATCATAGGTAAGGTAAAGCAAAGCCCTAACCTGAAGTTGTATGAAAATGTAATAGCTAACGCATTGACGGGCAAATACCAATCAGCAAGGCAGATGAGAGAAGAGATTTTAAAACTCAGGCAGCCGAAAGCTGATTCCAGAAGCAGTCGTTATCAGCAAAAGACATCTGCAACAAACCAGGGTCACCCCCAGACAAAAACAAGTACGCAAAAAAGTCAGCATTTGAACACTAATGTTCCTCCTGTGAACGCAACAGTAGTTCAGCAAACACGGAAAGGCTATAACAAGAAAAAGAAGAAATCTTCAGCATTAGAAACACTGACAATTATCATCATTATTTCTGTCCTGTATTTTATTTATATTTATAGCCAGATTACATAGATTTTTTGAAACCTTTCGCAGTTCTGTTCGTAGATAAGGAATAGTTTCCTTTCTATGCGCTTTAGTTTTTGATAATAAAGGTGTAAAAGTGTTAAGCTGAAAAAGTCAATTAGAAGATTAATGGGTTGCCGGCATGGGTATAGACATAAACCGGCGATACCTGTAAGGAAGTACTGAAATGATTGAATCAAAGGTTAATGCTTTTCTGGAAAGGCATAATTTTCAGCTGCATAATAAAGCGATTGCTGTAGGGATTTCCGGTGGGCCTGACTCACTCGCTCTGCTTCATTATTTGTGGACGCAGCGCGTAAAATGTTCTTTAAAAATTGTTGCGGTCCATGTTGACCATATGTTCCGCGGGGATGAATCCTATCAGGATGCCCTATTTGTAAAGGACTTTTGTGAGGAACACGGAATTTCCTTTGAAATGAAAAGGGTGGATGTTCCTGCATTTATGCAGAAGACCGGAATGAGCTCCCAGCAGGCAGCCCGCGAATGCCGCTATCGATTTTTCGAGGAAGTGATGGAAAAGCATCATCTACAATATCTTGCATTGGGACACCATGGAGATGACCAGGTTGAAACAGTGCTGATGAGACTGACACGGGGCAGTTCCGGAAAAGCCCGGGCTGGAATTCCATTTTCGCGTGAATTTGGCAGAGTGCAGATTTTCCGTCCTTTTCTCTGTTTAACAAAAGAGGAGCTTGAAGAGTATTGTACGATGAATGATCTGGAGCCGAGAATCGATCCGAGCAACGCAAAGGAATATTACAGCAGGAACCGTTTCAGAAAAAGTGTTTTGCCATTTTTAAAGGAAGAAAATCCGGCTGTACACGAGCACTTTCAGCGTTTTAGTGAAGAATTGCAGATGGATGAAGATTATCTTGTTGAATTAACAAAGGAAAAATTGAATAAAGTAATGAAGAAAGAGGACAGTGGAATAACAATTAATATTAGTTTATTTGAGCAAATGCCAATGCCTTTACAAAGAAGAGGGATTAAACTAATATTAAATTATCTCTACAAAGATCGACCTGCTTCTCTTTCCGCTATACATATTGAAAAAATTTTTTCAATAATTCGTAATCCCCATCCATCAGGAACACTAGATTTCCCCAGCGGTTTAAGAATCATACGATCGTATGGAAATTGCCACTTTCATTTGAATCCACCTGAGAGGCATAATTTTTGTTTCGAATTATTTGAAACAGATAATGTGATATTGCCGAGTGGTGATAGGATCGAGGCCAAATTGCTGAATGATGTTACGGGCATAGATGCTTCCATGAATTGTTTTATCATTGACATGGAGCAATCCGGCTTTCCGTTGATCATTCGAAACAGGCAAAATGGCGACCGGATGACATTGAAAGGGATGTCGGGTTCAAAGAAGGTAAAGGATATTTTTATCGATTTGAAAATTCCTTTGGCTCAAAGAGATGAATGGCCGGTTGTGACAGATCGCGAAGGCAGGATTCTTTGGCTTCCGGGCCTGAAAAAATCCAGCCATGAAGCAAGTGGAAAAGGAAACACGTTATTACTATTAACTTATATAAAGCAATGATATCTTCCAGGGGGCACAATAATCATGAAAAATGATATTGAAAAAGTACTTTTTACAGAAGAAGAAATTCAGGAACAAACGAAACAGCTGGCGGCTCAGTTAACTGAGGAATATAAAGACCGCTTCCCGCTGGCAATCGGCGTCCTTAAAGGGGCAATGCCTTTTATGGGTGATTTGCTGAAGCGAATCGATGCGTATCTTGAAATGGATTTCATGGACGTATCAAGCTATGGCAACTCAACTGTATCATCTGGTGAGGTTAAAATCCTAAAGGATTTGGATACATCAGTTGAAGGAAGAGACATCCTTATTATCGAAGACATCATCGACAGTGGTTTGACGCTAAGTTACCTAGTTGAACTTTTCCGATACCGCAAGGCGAAGACAATCAAGATTGTCACTCTTTTAGATAAACCAACAGGAAGAAAAGCTGATATTCAGGCAGATTATGTTGGATTCATCGTACCTGATGAGTTTGTAGTCGGATATGGCCTTGATTATGCTGAGAAATACCGCAACCTGCCATACATCGGAGTATTAAAGCCGGAAGTCTATACAAAATAAACGGTTAGAAGGCTTGCTGAGAAAAAGATGTTTTTGAAACAACCAAATATTCTGAATGTCAATTTCTTGTATTAGCAATATTTACTATGATACTATTTAATATAGTTTGTCTACCGTGGGAGGAGGTAAGGGATGAATCGGATCTTCCGTAATACCATCTTTTATTTATTGATATTTTTAGTCATTATTGGGGTAGTAAGTTTCTTTAATGGAAACAACGAACCAACTGAACAAATCACTTACGATAAATTCATGCAGCAGCTTGAAGCAGGTAATGTTGAAGGTGACCTATCATTACAGCCTGAACGAGGTGTGTATGAGGTAAAAGGCCAGCTAAAGGGCCAAAAAGAAGGTCAAGGTTTCATCACGTATGTATGGAACAATCCGGAAACCCTAAACCGCATTGAGCAAGCAGCTGCTGACGCAGATGTGGAAATTATGCCAGCCAAGGAAACAAGTGGATGGGTAACATTCTTTACATCGATTATTCCTTTCATCATCATTTTTATCCTGTTCTTCTTCTTATTGAACCAGGCACAGGGTGGCGGAAGCCGAGTGATGAACTTTGGAAAAAGCAAAGCCAAACTTTACAATGAAGAGAAGAAGAAAGTCCGCTTTAAAGATGTTGCGGGCGCAGATGAAGAGAAACAAGAGCTTGTCGAGGTTGTTGAGTTCCTGAAAGACCCTCGTAAATTCGCTGAACTTGGAGCGCGCATACCAAAAGGTGTTCTTTTGGTCGGACCTCCGGGTACAGGTAAGACATTGCTTGCACGTGCTGTTGCAGGGGAAGCAGGAGTACCATTCTTCTCCATCAGTGGTTCCGACTTTGTTGAAATGTTCGTCGGTGTCGGTGCATCACGTGTACGTGATTTATTTGAAACAGCTAAAAAGAATGCTCCATGTATCATATTCATAGATGAAATCGATGCTGTAGGCCGCCAGCGTGGCGCTGGTCTTGGCGGAGGGCACGATGAGCGCGAACAGACGCTTAACCAGCTTCTTGTTGAAATGGACGGTTTCGGTGCAAATGAAGGAATCATCATTGTCGCCGCTACGAACCGCCCTGACATTCTGGATCCGGCGTTACTGCGTCCAGGACGTTTTGACCGCCAGATTACAGTTGACCGCCCGGATGTAACCGGCCGTGAAGCTGTCCTGAAGGTCCATGCAAGAAACAAGCCGCTTGATGAGTCAGTAAACCTTAAGAGTATTGCTGCAAGAACTCCTGGTTTCTCTGGAGCGGACCTTGAAAACTTATTAAATGAAGCTGCACTTGTTGCAGCCCGCAGAAACAAAAAGAAAATCGACATGCTTGATCTTGACGAAGCGACTGACCGTGTCATCGCAGGTCCTGCTAAGAAGAGCCGTGTCATTTCCAAAAAAGAAAGAAATATTGTTGCCTTCCATGAAGCTGGCCACACAGTCATCGGGGTTGTCCTTGATGAAGCTGAAATGGTCCATAAGGTAACGATTGTTCCTCGAGGACAGGCGGGCGGCTACGCTGTCATGCTTCCTAAAGAAGACCGTTACTTCATGACAAAGCCTGAGCTTATGGATAAAATCACTGGATTACTTGGTGGACGTGTTGCTGAAGAAATCGTCTTTGGTGAAGTCAGCACTGGTGCACACAATGACTTCCAGCGTGCAACGGGCATCGCAAGAAAAATGGTGACTGAATTTGGTATGAGCGATAAGCTTGGACCAATGCAGTTTGGTCAGGCACAGGGTCAGGTTTTCCTTGGCCGTGACTTGAATAATGATCAAAACTATTCTGATGCGATTGCATACGAAATCGACCTTGAGATTCAGAGCATCATTAAAGGATGTTATGAAAGAGCGAAAAACCTTCTTACAGAGCATCGCGACAAACTCGATTTGATTGCGAACACATTGTTAGAGATTGAAACTCTGGATGCAGACCAAATCAAGAACTTGGTTGATCACGGACGTCTTCCTGACCGCAATGTCAGCATTGCAAAGGACGATATGAAAGTGACAATCAACACGAAAAAAGATGAAATGCCTGCAATCGAAGAGACAGACAAGAACATTGACTCAGTCATCGAAGATCCAAAGGCCATCGACGAAGAACGAAAAGAATAGCTTTCCTGAAACAGGTGCTCTTTACGGAGTGCCTGTTTTTTTATTTAAACGCAGCCTGAAAATAAGTGATTCACCAATAGATCAGATTTAATAGACTAGATAACACTAGTTATTCTTATATCTTATTGTGCAATCTAAAAGATTGTTGTTATTAAAATAGATTTTCAAACAAATCGTTGACGAAGAAGTTGACTGGAACGGAAGGTGTGAGACTCATGCGGGAGCAGCGGGACAGGTGAGACCCCGCAGAAGCGAAGCGCCGAGGAGGCTCACCGCCCGCCCCGCGGAAAGCGAGCATCCTGGAGTGGAAGTCAACACTACTCTAATAGTAACAATAATTACGAAAACAGCCTTGATTAAAAAGGTAAGTTTACTTTATTTAGTTGTTTTTTGTTGATTATGTTATGATATTTTCAGTATGGATTCAGATAAACTATTAATAAGTTGGTGAATAGCTTGATTTTTGTTTTTGATGTCGGAAATACAAATATCGTGTTAGGTGTATATGATCAGGAAGAGTTAAAACACCATTGGAGAATAGAGACGAACCGCCACAGAACCGAAGATGAATTTGGCATGATCGTCAAAAATCTTTTCGACCATGTTCAGCTTTCTTTTTCAGATATAGATGGGATTATCATTTCTTCAGTTGTTCCGCCAATCATGTTCTCGCTTGAGAGAATGTGCCAAAAGTACTTCCATATCAAGCCTTTAGTTGTCGGCCCTGGCATTAAAACAGGTCTCGACATAAAATATGAAAACCCGCGTGAAGTGGGAGCTGACCGGATTGTCAATGCTGTTGCAGCCATCCATGAATATGGAAGCCCGCTGATTATTGTTGATTTCGGCACAGCGACAACTTACTGTTACATCAATGAACATAATCAATATATGGGCGGTGCGATTGCTCCTGGTATCGGCATTTCTACAGAGGCGCTATATTCGAGAGCCGCAAAGCTGCCGCGAATTGAAATCAGCAGACCTGAGGATGTCATCGGCAAAAACACAGTTTCAGCGATGCAAGCAGGCATTCTCTATGGATATGTTGGTCAGGTAGAGGGAATAGTTAAACGGATGAAAGACAAAAGTGCAGTCCCGCCTAAAGTAGTCGCTACGGGTGGCCTGGCGAACCTGATTGCCCAGGAATCAAATGTAATTGAAATTGTGGATCCATTTTTAACATTAAAGGGACTGCAGCTTATTTATAAACGCAATATGGAAAACTCAAAAAACATTTAAAAGTATACAGCATGAAGGGAGTAGAAAAATGAGCGATTATTTAGTAAAGGCTCTTGCTTTTGACGGGCAAATTAGAGCATATGCAGTGAAAAGCACGGAGACAGTTGGGGAGGCACAGCGCCGCCATTATACATGGCCTGTGGCCTCAGCGGCTCTTGGACGTACGATGACTGCGGGTCTCATGATGGGTGCAATGCTCAAGGGTGATGATAAATTAACAATTAAGATTGCAGGTGGAGGACCTCTGGGACCGATCCTTGTTGATAGTAATGCACGAGGAGAAGTTAGAGGGTATGTAACAAATCCACATGTCCACTTTGATTTGAATGAGCATGGAAAGCTTGATGTAAGAAGAGGTGTTGGCACAGACGGTACACTCTCAGTTGTAAAAGATATTGGAATGCGTGATTATTTTACTGGGCAAGTGCCTTTGGTTTCGGGTGAGTTAGGAGAGGATTTCACTTATTATTTCGTGACATCTGAACAAGTACCTTCTTCCGTTGGTGTAGGAGTTCTAGTTAATCCTGACAATACTATTAAAGCGGCTGGCGGGTTTATCATTCAATTGATGCCTGGGACAAAAGATGAGACCATTACGTACATCGAAAACAGATTAAAGGAAATTCCTCCAGTTTCTAAATTGATTGATAAAGGATTGTCCCCTGAAGAATTGCTAGAAGAACTATTAGGAAAAGAAAACGTTAAGGTGCTTGAAACATCGCCGGTGTCATTTGAGTGCAACTGCTCTAAAGAGCGTTTCCATAATGCGTTGATCAGTCTTGGATCTGAAGAACTCAAAGACATGATTGAAACAGACGGACAGGCGGAAGCGCACTGCCATTTCTGCAATGAAAAATACCTATTTACTAAAGAAGAATTGGAAGAGATGGAGAAAGAAGCAAAATAAGCAAGTTCTGGGGGAAGAGAAGTGGAGAAAAAGCAGCTTTGGTATGTAATTGCCGGGTTAGCCATGTTGAACGTTATTACTCTCGTGCTGCTGCTGTTCAAGCCTGCCTTCCTGGAAGGGAATAAAGAGACGGTTGCGGAGATTGGCAATAAGACGATTTCCCGGCAGGAGTGGCTTACTGAACTAGAAGAAAGATATGGGGAAGAAACGCTAAGGGACCTTGTTGACCAGGAAGTAGTCCGGCAAATGGCTGATGATTATAAAATTAAGGTCTCTGACAAGGCGATCGAGCGGGAACTGAATATATACAAAGCGATGTACTCTTCAGCTGAAAATGAACCAAAGAGCGAAGATAAATGGAAACAGCAAATTAAATACAGTCTCTTGCTGGAAGAGCTTTTAACAAAGGATGTAAAAGTAACTGAAGACGATATGAAGGCATTCTATGAACAAAATAAAAGCCTGTTTGACCTTCCTGCATCCTACCATCTTTCACAAATCGTAGTGGAAACGAAAAAAGAAGCAGATGCAGCGGTGAAGGAATTAAAGGATGGCTCCAGCTTTGATGCTCTTGCAATGGAGCGGTCCATCGATGAATTTTCCGCAAACCAGGGCGGTGATATCGGGTTTATCAATGAAGAGGATGAACGAGTTGACCCTCAAGTCGTTGAAGCAGCTAAAACGCTGAAACCGGAAAAATGGACAGGCCCTGTGAAGCTTGAAAACGGCTACGCGATTGTTTATCTTCACGAGAAGCTTGAAGGGAAAAAATACGACTTCAAGGAAGTGAAGAATCAAATCCGCAGACAGATGGCACTTGAACAAATGGATATCCCTGTCTCGGCAAGAGCCTTTTGGAACGAAGCGGAAGTCAGCTGGTTTTATGGTGACAGCGAGAAAAAATAAGATGAAGGGCACTGGTTTTGTGGACCGGTGCTTTTCTTTTGGGGATGGTTTAGAGCGATTTGAAGTAGGATAGTTTAAAAAGGATGGGCAGAAGACTGATTTTGCTTTTTGTCGAAGCAAACTGTTTGACATAGGCCTAAAGAGTTGGTAAATTTTAATAAAACCAATTAAGATACTCGGATTAAAGTAAAAAGGGGTGGGTAAAATGGTACGCATTGCAAATTCAATAACAGAACTTGTTGGCCAGACACCGATTGTGAAATTAAACAGACTTGTTGATGATCAAAGTGCCGATGTATATTTGAAGTTAGAATATATGAATCCTGGCAGCAGTGTAAAAGACCGTATCGCACTTGCGATGATTGAGGACGCTGAAGCTAAGGGCTTGCTGAAGCAGGGAGATACAATCATCGAACCTACCAGCGGAAATACTGGAATCGGCCTTGCGATGGTGGCTGCAGCTAAAGGCTATAAAGCGATTCTTGTCATGCCGGAAACGATGAGCATGGAGCGCAGGAATTTGCTTCGTGCATATGGGGCCGAACTTGTATTGACTCCTGGTCCAGAAGGTATGGGCGGTGCGATCCGAAAAGCAGAGGAATTGTCTAAAGAACATGGCTACTTCGTGCCACAGCAATTTGAAAATGCTGCAAACCCTTCAATTCATGAAAAAACGACTGGACCTGAGATTGTGGAGCAGATGGGCGACCAGCTCGATGCCTTCATTTCGGGGATTGGAACAGGCGGAACGATTACCGGTGCAGGAAAAGTTCTTCGTGAAAAATACAAGGATATTAAAATCATTGCAGTTGAGCCTGCTGACTCACCAGTATTATCAGGCGGAAAGCCTGGACCTCACAAAATCCAGGGAATCGGCGCAGGCTTCATCCCAGGAGTCCTGGATACAACTGTTTACGATGAAATCATCAAGGTAGAGAATGAGCAGGCTTTCGAATACGCCCGCCGCGCGGCAAAGGAAGAAGGCGTCCTAGGTGGAATTTCATCTGGAGCAGCCATATATGCAGCTTTAGAGACAGCGAAAAAGCTTGGCAAGGGCAAGAAAGTACTCGCAATCATCCCAAGCAATGGCGAGCGTTACCTAAGCACACCGCTTTATCAATTCGAAGAATAAATTGTTTTTGAAAGAGGCAGGCATAAAAGCTTGTCTCTTTTTTTATGGAATGATCTCTTTACGGGTACAGCTATAAGGAAGAATTCAACATACATAAGGCAACTAGGAGAAAATTAAATTCAACCAGGAGAAGTTCCAATGAACTGAAATTTAATGTAAATGAAGTCCATTAAAGAATAGAATTTCGTGTAAAAATTTGATGAAAACCCTTCAATTTTTATCAATTAAAAAATGAAAGCGGGCTCTCCATCATGTATGATGGAAAAAGAGAAAAAAATAGGAGTGAAGAGCTTGCCGCGCTATAGCATTCAATCATTAACAATTCCTTATACAGCTTCACGTTTTTTTCATCAATACGATCATATTGCAAAGCAATACAAAGAGCATATTATCCTGGAAAGCGGAAGGGGCGGCCGATATAGCATCGCTGCCTTCGATCCGAAGATTATTTTTTCAGGAAAAAATAATAGATTGACGGTCACAAAGGATGGAGCTTCAGTTGAGCTTGAGGGAAATCCTCTTGAATTAATGAAGATCCAAATGGAAGAATATCAGGTTCCTGAAATAGATGCTCTTCCGGATTTTCAGGGCGGAGCGATTGGCTACCTAAGCTATGACTATGCCCGTTATATTGAAAAATTACCGTCATTGGCCAAGGACGATTCAGGGATTCCTGAAGTATATTTTCAGCTTTTCTATGAATGGTTTGTATTTGATCACGAGACTGAGCAGCTGTGGCTCATGGCACTTGCTGAAGTTGGCCAGGAGGAACAGACAGAGTACAGGCTATCTGAATGGAAGCAGAGATGGGAAGCAGAATTTCCTCCACTAGCAGAAACGGTATACAAGCCAGCTGACAGTAGCTTAGAAGTTTCCATGGATGAGGCTGAATTCATAGAGGCGGTTGAGAGGGTCCAGCAGTATATTTCACAAGGTGACGTCTTCCAGGTAAATCTATCGGTAAGGCAGTCGAAGCCGATTGAAACGGAAGCGATGGAGGTATACAGGCAGCTTCGTATTCTGAATCCTTCACCGTATATGGGGTATCTGCATACGCCTGGTTTCCAGCTTGTCAGCGGTTCGCCTGAACTTTTAGCAAAAATAAAAGGGTCAGAAGTCAGCACAAGGCCGATCGCTGGTACAAGATCTAGAGGGAATACGGATGAAGAGGATCTCCAGCTTGCCAATGAATTGATTCGAAACGAAAAAGAGCGTGCTGAACATGTCATGCTTGTGGATCTCGAACGGAATGACCTCGGAAGGGTATGTAAGTACGGGACCGTTGAAGTCAATGAATTCATGGCAATTGAAAAGTACTCCCATGTCATGCATATCGTTTCGAATGTAAGAGGGGAACTTGCTGATGGTGAAGACTGGTTTGATGTTGTCAATGCAGTATTCCCAGGCGGAACGATTACCGGCGCTCCTAAAGTCAGGACGATGGAAATCATCGAGGAACTAGAGTCGGTGAGGCGCGGACCATATACCGGATCGCTTGGTTGGATCGGATTTAACGGCAATATGGAAATGAACATCATCATCAGGACGATGCTTGTTAAGGATGGCAAGGCCCATGTCCAGGCGGGTGCCGGTGTCGTAATTGACTCCATTCCCGCAAATGAGTACAAAGAATCCTTAAAGAAAGCAATTGCACTTTGGAAGGCAAAAGAGCTTGCGGAGGGTCAAGCATGATTTTAATGATCGATAATTATGATTCATTCACATATAATCTTGTTCAATATTTAGGTGAGATGGGCGAGGAGCTTAAGGTCATCCGCAATGACCAGAATACGATTGAAGGCATTGCGGAATTGAAACCTCAGTTTCTGATGATTTCGCCGGGGCCTTGCAGCCCTAATGAGGCAGGCATCAGTCTTGAAGCGATCAAGAATTTCGCTGGGGAAATACCGATTTTCGGTGTATGCCTTGGGCATCAGTCTATCGCGCAAGTGTTTGGCGGTGAGGTTGTCCGTGCTGAAAGGCTTATGCATGGAAAAACATCCAGGGTCTATCATGATGGCAAAACGATTTTTGCTGGATTGGAAAATCCTTTCCCTGCAGCCAGGTACCATTCACTTATTGTAAAAAAGGACAACCTTCCTGATTGTCTTGAAGTAACTGCATGGACAGAGGAAGGCGAAATCATGGCCATCCGCCATAAAACCCTTCCGGTTGAGGGAGTTCAGTTCCATCCTGAATCAATTTTGACAACATCAGGGAAGCAGCTGCTAAGGAACTTTATCTCGTTTTATAAATCAGCGCAAATGGAAGTCAAATTGTAATGTACGTATATATCAATGGGCAATTTGCCAAAAAGGAAGAAGTCATGATTTCTCCGTTTGACCATGGATTTTTATATGGCCTTGGAGTCTTTGAAACTTTTCGCATCTACAATGGCCATCCGTTTTTACTAGATGACCACCTTGAGCGGCTGAATGCTGGAATGAAGATGCTCAATATTGAGGCAGCTTTTACCCGTGAGGAAGTTTTAAAAATCTTAAATGAGCTTTTAGCTAAAAATGGGTACAGCCATGCATACATCCGTTTCAATGTGTCGGCGGGTAATGGGGAAATCGGCTTGCAGACGGAGAGCTACACACAGCCGAACGTCATTGTGTTTTCAAAGCCACTTCCTGCTCCAGAAGTGATGGCCGAGAAAAAAGCGATACTTTTGGAAATCAATCGGAACACTCCCGAGGGCGGGGAGAGACTTAAATCCCATCATTACCTGAACAATGTGCTCGCAAAGCGCGAAACTGGCAACACCCCTGATATGGAAGGTGTTTTTCTGACCAAAGAAGGCTTTTTATCAGAGGGGATTGTTTCGAATGTATTTTGGTACAAGGATGGCATCCTGTTCACCCCTGCCGTTGAAACAGGCATTCTGAATGGAATCACCCGCAGGTTCGTCATTGCGCTGGCCCGTGAGGCGGGTCTCACGGTTCGTGAAGGCTTTTACAAAAAGGAAGAAGCAGAAGCGGCGGATGAAATGTTTCTAACAAATTCAATTCAGGAAATCGTCCCTGTCACTAGTTTTTCCGGAACGGATTACCCGGGAAAAGAAGGGCGTATTGTAAAAACATTATATAAACATTATGAAGCTCACCGCGAAACACTTTGGAGCAAAACACAGTTGGGAGGGCTCGCGAATGATTAAAGAGCAATCAACCTTGATAAAAGCAGGTCAGTATACACTGGATTATGCCAATAAGACGTTAATCATGGGAATCCTGAACGTCACTCCGGATTCTTTTTCAGACGGCGGCAAGTATAGCCACGTAGAAAATGCGGTAAAGCATGCAAGGCAGATGATTGAGGATGGAGCGGATATTTTAGATATCGGCGGAGAATCAACAAGGCCTGGATATGAACGGATTTCGGATGCGGAGGAGATATCGAGGGTAGTGCCAGCGATTGAGGCGATCACAAAGGAACTTCATATCCCTATCTCCATTGATACGTATAAATCAGAGGTCGCAAAAAAAGCAGTTGATGCTGGAGCGGTCATCATCAATGATATTTGGGGTGCGAAGGCTGACCCGGAAATTGCCGATGTAGCTGCCGAAACTGGTGTACCAATCATTTTAATGCATAATAGGAATGACCGAAATTATTCAAATTTCATTAGAGATGTTTTGAATGACTTATACGAAAGTATCACAATTGCCAAAAAAGCAGGTGTGAAGGACGACCAAATCATCTTGGATCCTGGAATCGGATTTGCGAAGAGCTTGGCGGAAAACCTTGAAATTATGCGCCATCTCGATACACTCGTTTCACTTGGGTATCCTGTGCTGCTCGGAACTTCGAAAAAATCGATGATCGGCGGAGTGCTCGATCTTCCAGTTTCAGAAAGAACGGAAGGCACAGGGGCAACAGTATGCTTCGGAATCCAGCAGGGCTGCCAGATCGTACGGATTCATGATGTGAAGGAGATGTCCCGAACGGCTAAGATGATGGATGCACTCATGGGAAAGGGTGATTTCAGTGGATAAGATTCATGTAAACCAAATGGAGTTTTACGGCTACCATGGAGTTTTTCCTGAGGAAACAAAACTGGGCCAGCGCTTTGGCGTTGATTTAACAGTAGAGCTGGACCTGTCGAAAGCGGGGAACAGTGACAATCTTGAGGATTCCGTCAATTACGGCGAGCTTTATCAGGTATGCAAGGAAATTGTTGAAGGTGAACCGTATAAATTGGTCGAAGCAGTTGCTGAAAAAATCGCCAGTACAATTCTTGAGCGCTTTTCGACCGTAGAAGTATGCCATGTTAAGGTGATCAAGCCGGACCCGCCAATCCCTGGCCATTACAAGTCGGTTGCAGTCGAAATTACAAGGAGCAGATAAGAGTGGAAAATCAGGCGTATATAGCATTGGGATCCAATATGGGAGACCGGTATGAATATCTGAAAAAAGCAATTCTCCTCCTTGAAAGCCACAAAGAAGTCTCAGTGGTAAATACTTCTTCCATATTTGAAACAGATCCGGTGGGCTTCACGGACCAGGATCAATTTTTAAATATGGCGGTCCAAGTCTCTACGAGCTTAAAACCGCTTGAGCTTTTGGATGAATGCTTGAAAATAGAAGAAGAACTTGGGAGAAAAAGGGAAATTCGTTGGGGTCCACGAACATTAGACCTTGACATTTTAATGTATAATCAAGAAAATATTGAAACAGAGAAGCTTACAATTCCGCATCCTCGGATGAGCGAACGCGCGTTTGTAATCCTTCCATTGCTAGAAATGGACCCGAATCTCATGCTTCCCACAATGGAGAAGCCTCTGAAAACCTGTTTACAAAGTATACCTGATAAAGAAGGAGTACGAATATGGAAGCAGAAAAATGGGGAAGACGTATTCGCGCTTATCGAAAACTGAAGGGTTTTACACAAGAAAGCTTCGCAAAAGAGCTGGGAATATCGGTTTCGATTTTAGGTGAAATCGAACGGGGCAACAGGATGCCTGATGACAGCTTGATTGGTGAAATAGCGGAATTTCTGGATGTTAGTATAGATGAATTAAGCCCACAGTAATGTTTTTATATAATTTAAGATGATATAAGGAGGAATACCGTGCTTAAGATTGGTGATATTGAAATGAAAAACCAGGTCGTCCTTGCACCAATGGCTGGCATCTGTAACTCAGCATTCCGCCTTACAGTCAAAGAATTCGGTGCTGGACTGGTATGTGCCGAAATGGTTAGTGATAAAGGAATCGTTTCTAAAAATGATAAAACATTGGACATGTTATATATAGATGAGCGCGAGAAGCCGCTGAGCCTTCAGATTTTCGGCGGTGAGAAGGATACGCTTGTCCAGGCGGCACAATACGTGGATAAGAATACGAATGCGGACATCATTGATATCAACATGGGCTGTCCGGTTCCGAAAATCACTAAATGTGATGCAGGCGCTAAATGGCTGCTTGACCCAAACAAGATTTATGAAATGGTATCTGCTGTAGTGGAAGCAGTTGAAAAACCAGTTACCGTTAAAATGCGTATGGGCTGGGATGAGGATCATATCTTTGCGATCCAGAATGCACAGGCTGTAGAACGTGCTGGCGGTAAGGCAGTCGCTCTACACGGACGTACTCGTGTACAAATGTATGAAGGAAACGCAAACTGGGATATCATCCGCGATGTGAAGCAGGCAGTAAACATTCCTGTTATCGGTAACGGTGATGTACAAACACCTCAGGATGCAAAAAGAATGCTTGAAGAAACAGGAGTGGACGGTGTTATGATTGGCCGTGCGGCACTCGGAAATCCCTGGATGATCTACCGTACTGTTAAATTCCTTGAAACAGGTGAATTGATGGGCGAGCCATCTGCACGTGAAAAAATCGATGTCACCATCCTTCACCTTGACCGTTTGATTGCCTTGAAGAATGAACATATCGCTGTTCGTGAAATGCGCAAACACGCTGCATGGTACTTAAAAGGTATCCGCGGCAACGCTACAGTCCGCAACCAGATCAATGAATGCAGCACAAGAGACCAGCTTGCCTGCTTGTTGACAAACTTCGCTGACGAAGTGGATGCTGCCAGCGAGGAAAATGCTCACCGGGTTGGATAAAAATTGACATTCCCAACTACATTTCCTATAATACCTTTATTAATGCAACTGCCAGTGGATAAGACTGGCAGTTTTTATTCTATTTAGCGCTTTTTTTATCATTCTTTTGGAAAACTGTAGGGATTTAGAGATTTTTAATGTCTGAATCGGATAGTTTGTGTAAAATAATAAAAGTATCCATTCAAACTTACTTAGGATTACATAATAAATTTATTTATATATTGGAGTGAAAGCGACATGAGTCATGAAGAATTGAATGACCAGCTCAGAGTCAGAAGAGACAAGATGAATTCATTGCGTGAAAAGGGCATGGATCCATTCGGTAAACGTTTCGAGCGTTCGCACCTGACTGACCAGCTGATCAGCGAATTTGGGGAATTGGAAAAAGAAGAAATCGAAGCAAAGAACGTTTCGGTAAAAATAGCTGGACGTATCATGACTAAGCGCGGCAAAGGTAAAGCTGGCTTTGCTCATATTCAGGACCTTTCTGGCCAAATCCAAATCTATGTTCGTCAGGATGCAGTAGGTGAAGAGCAGTATGAGATTTTTGATACAGCAGACCTAGGCGATATCGTCGGGATTGAAGGGACTTTGTTCAAGACAAAGGTGGGCGAGCTTTCTATTAAAGCTGAAAACTTTATCTTCTTGTCAAAGGCGTTACGTCCGCTTCCGGAAAAATTCCACGGACTTAAGGACGTAGAGCAGCGTTACCGTCAGCGCTACCTTGACCTGATCACAAGCAATGACAGCAAAACGACTTTCATCAACCGCAGCCGCATCATCCAATCAATGCGCCGATATTTAGATGGACAAGGTTATCTTGAAGTTGAAACGCCTCTAATGCATTCTATTGCCGGCGGAGCTTCTGCACGTCCATTCGTCACTCACCATAACGCACTGGATATGCAGCTTTACATGCGTATCGCAATCGAACTTCACCTTAAGCGCCTGATTGTCGGCGGACTGGAAAAGGTGTATGAAATCGGCCGAGTATTCAGGAATGAAGGGATTTCGACAAGACACAACCCTGAATTCACGATGCTTGAGCTATATGAAGCTTACGCTGATTGGCGTGATATCATGTCCCTTACTGAGAACATGGTTGCCCATATCGCACAGGATGTTCTTGGGACAACAACAATTCAGTATGGCGACTATGAAATCGATCTTAAGCCGGAGTGGAAGAGAGTCCACATGGTAGATGCAATTAAAGAACATACTGGAGTAGACTTCTGGCCTCAGATGAGCACAGAGGAAGCACGTGCGTTTGCTAAGGAGCATGGCGTGGAAATTACCGAGCATATGCAATACGGCCACATCGTGAATGAATTCTTTGAGCAAAAAGTCGAAGAGCATCTAATTCAGCCAACATTCATCTATGGACATCCAGTGGATATTTCGCCATTGGCTAAAAAGAACGACGAAGATCCTAGATTCACAGACCGCTTTGAGTTGTTCATCGTTGCAAGGGAACATGCGAATGCATTTACTGAGCTTAATGATCCAATCGACCAAAGAGAACGTTTTGAAGCACAGCTAAAAGAAAAAGAACAAGGTAATGATGAAGCGCATGAAATGGATGATGATTTCATCGAAGCGTTAGAATATGGTATGCCTCCAACAGGAGGACTCGGCATCGGGATTGACCGATTAGTTATGCTATTGACTAATTCTCCTTCTATTAGGGACGTGCTATTATTCCCGTTAATGCGCCACCGTTAATAGATTTTAATAAAAGGCAAAGCGGCCATGGCTGCTATGCCTTTTATTATTTTTGGCATGACCGCTGTCCTGCAATTAAAAGGATACAGAAAGATTTTGTTCACTATCGCATAACTAAATATTGCAATGGAGCAGAAGCCAAGCAGTTAACGTTTTAAGAATTAGATCAGCCCGAAGACTTGATGTTTTAACTGAATAGATTTGAACACATTAATACGAATAATCTTTCTTTTATTTCTGCAAATAAAAAACGAAAAAACATATTGCCATAGGTTTATAAAGATGCTATATTTATATCTGTTGCTACGAGCTACTTAGTCAGCAACAAGGAAAATAAAAAAACTTATTGACATCGGGTTTTATACCTGATAATATATAAGAGTTGCTTCTAACAGAGCGACAAACTAACTTGTTCTTTGAAAACTAAA
>NZ_JBALSS010000031.1:0-112857 GCF_036967045.1 Bacillus sp. JJ1609
AACCGTCCCCATGTTTCATGTTTTATCTAAATTCTTTTATTTTGTTGAGCAAATTTTTCTTGTTGATCGGTTCATCATACATCCATTCTATGAGATGGACTCCATTTTGTTTGCATTTCTCTTTCTTTCGTTGGTCTCTTTTGACCGTATTTTGAAAGCCTTCTTCTCCTCCGAAATAACTGACCGGTTTGAAATGCTGGATTCCTTGATATTCTAAAGCAATGTTTAAACTGGGGATGTACACATCGAAATGCTGTGGTGATAGCCATGGCAGAGTGACATGCAGCTGAGCATCATCGAACTCTTTTTTGACTGTTTTGAACAGTTCAGCTTCAGATCGCCATTTTGCTGGCATGATTCCCTCAAGAATCAGTTCTTCTATGATTTTTGCTCGTTTCAGTTTGAAATTCTCTATTGATGAGCGGTCTTTACCTAGTAAATAATGATTAAAAAAATGATTTTTCTTATGCTTCAATTCAAGAATGGCAGCAAGGTGCTTTTCGAAAAAATAGTTTATGAAATCATATTGAGAGCCAAGGTGTAAACTGTCCTGGATTTCCTTGCATGTTTCATGGAGGCTAGTAACATACTCCAAATCTTTAAAAGTCAAACCGCTCCTGTCCCTGGATGGGTAAGCAATCGGGTTGTATCCTCTGACAGTATCAACTCCGTTAATGAGTTCTTGAATCGTATAACCATATATATTTAACTCCGAATCAGTCAGCTGTAAGAATTCGAAATACGCTTCATCATCAGGTAAAGTAATTGCTATATTCTCCCCATCATCATAGGGTAAATTGAATTGAATTTCCTCTTGCTTAAAGCCGGATGTATCTTGTATCAGTTTTTTTGCAACATAGTAATTTTGATTTTTGGTAAGATTGCTTAAGAAAAGTGTCCGCTCTGGCAGTTTTACAGAATCGGGAATAAACATATCATAATATTCCTGTTTTATTTCTTGAGTAAACTGGATGTCTGTCATCTCTTCAATCCTATTGAAGTTAAAATAATTTCCGAATACACCATTGATGGAAAATCCAAATCGGAAAATATCATCCTTTTGTTCCCGGCTGAAATATTGTCCAACACACATGTGCTTTGATTCATTCACCGAAGTGATAAAAACATCATATTTCCTATTGATGCCTCCCTCTGCCAGCTTCGTGTAGAGCAATTGGTTTCCTTGATAGTTGGTCGAGAAATCGTGTTCAACTCCATCAGTGAGGAGTACTGTTTCTCCATCTTCATATTTATAAACGCTATTGCCTTTTAGATAAAGTAAACCGAGAGTGTCTTTTTTTGTCTTAACATAGCGTATGGAAGAACGGGCAAATCGAATTCTCTCTGCAATCTTGCTCACTTCTCCGTTTTTATAACAGTAAAAATCAGATTCGTAATTTTTGTGCTCTACAGAAAAATTTATTTTAAAGGAAGTAGGGTTTAGATCAACTAATACATCTGCAAAATAGACTTTATAACGAAGGCTCACCCGTTCTTTAAGATTTTTCAAAACCGTAAGAGTCCCAATTTTGTTTTTATGGCTAGCCAGAAAAACAATTATTTCAAATTGTTCTGAGACAGCGACCAGTTTAATGTTTTTTTCCAATACTTTCTTTTTTCCATTTTCGAATAATATTAAATCGCCAGACTCAGGATCTGGTCCGCTTTTGACATATAATACTCGCTTATCGAGATCTTGATAGGCATTATGCATCACCCTCCGGTCAAGCAATTCCCTCCTGCCATCCCGATTCAATATATATAAAGATTGGTTTTCCAACAAAATTCTCATAGACGAGACCCCCAAACACAATCGTTTCTAAGTATAACGGGAAATAGAAAATGAAAAAAGGCGGAACATGGGGACGGTTCTTATGTTCCAAATTGACCACGAGAACCGTGATGTGCACCCCTTATAGTAGAGGTTGAAAAACAACCAGTTTGGAGACCATACATTGAGGGGTGATTTTCATGCTAAAAAAAGGACAATTTCACAATAACTATTCTATGGAGATCAAATTAAATGCCATTGAACTTAAAAAGGAAGGGCGTTCCTATTCGCAGATTGCGAACGAGTTGAACATAGCTAATACGGGCACAGTGAAGACTTGGTGGCATAGATACCAAAAAGACGGAAATACTTTTTACCTTGATAAACGAGGACAAAGTAAACATTATACTGATCAGGAGAAATATATCAGAAAGCTGGAATTGGAGAATGCAGTCCTAAAAAAGTTAGAGGAAATCTTGGTCAGGGAGGGAAGAAGATAAAATTTAAAGTAGTAGAAGCTTTAAGGGGTCAATTTACAGTAGAAGAGCTTTGTTGATACATTGGGGTATCTGAGAGTGGATAATACAAATTTAAAAAGAATTTACATTTTGATAAGGACTAACGGAGGGGACGTCCTTCCCTTCCTAGTTTCACATAGTTAAACGATGGTGAGCAGTCTCCATCGTTTTTTTGTAGGGGGGATTTTACACGGTATGACTCGCAAATTTCTTTGTCGGGCATTTCTTTTTTATCGAAAGAACTCCCACTCTAATTACTATTTTAATATAGTAAATACGTTAAGATACATTCCTTTGGCTACTTGCATTTAAGAGAAATACTCTGGGATGTTAAAGTTTATTTTACGTCAAGATTATTAATCTATTAGTAGTATAAACATGGTAAAATAGTAATAAAAATCTAAGATGTTATTTATATAAATCTGAGTACACTTTACGTGTAATAAAAGTGGAAGCTGGTTCATGGTATCCAGTCCTTACATAGTAAGATATATATTGGGGGAATATCGATTGTCGTTTGATGTTTTTCTTAGTCACCAAGGTGTTGATACAAATGAAGTTAAGCAGTTAGCGGATTTTATGGAACCGGAAATTGTCTGCTGGTATGCTCCAGAGAGAATTCTGGGAAGTACGCATTTCGGACCAGAACTTAATACAGGGATAGAAGAATCGAAGGTGATCCTTGTTTATTTAACGGAAAACTTCGAAAAAAAACTCGGGAATTATGTAAGAAACGAAGTTATTTATGCACGCAAGAAAGAAAAGCTTATTCTTCCTGTGTTAAAAGGAAGGGAAGATTATCCTCGGGAATTGGAAATGCACTTGAATGCCAGTCAATGGTTCAAAATCGATGATTATGAAACGGTTGAGGAAGCGTGGCGTCAGTTAAGGAGCCTCCTGCAGGTCCTATTGAAGGATGCTGGCGACGGCATGAATGCTGCCGAGTTTCTCAGCCATTCCAGGAACCGGGCTAATCGTATTCCCGACGGATTTTCACAGGTAAGTGAGAACCTGCTGTCAAAACATAAGCATGTATTTACACCGTCTTTTGATTTTAATCAGTTGAAGGTTGAGAATCCGATCCGTGTATTCTATGGAATAGACCTTGCAGAAAAGACGTCCCATGCCATCAACTTTTTAAGCGGAAAGAACAAAAAAATCCTCTTTGAGGGCCTTGGAATTGACTCCCTCAAAACTCTTGCGGCAGAACCCTTGCATGAGGATTCAGGCTATTTCATACATATTGATCGATCTGAGCTGGGAAAATTCGTTTCGGAAAGCTTCCTTGAGAATTTATCATTGCGCCTTAACAATGCGAGGGCAGAATTGGTGCTTTGTACAGATGGGCCAGTCCCCAATTTGGAAAGCAGTGAAGTATTACTGCCATTAGATAAAAAATCATACATCTTAAACCATCTAAGCTGGAATATACAGGATCCTGAGAAAATACAAATAGCAGAAAAGATCCTTTCCAAGGATAACGAACTGATCCACAACATCAATCAAAGTGATGTGCTGCTTGAACTAGTCAGCCAACTATCCAGTATCGTCAATGGAGAACAATCGGTTGAACAGTTTGCAGAAACAGTCCGTTTTCTTACCCTGGAAAGGGCGGCTTTGCCATTTGATCTCGAACGTGAAGACAATATAAATGATATTTTATATAGTTTAGCGATTGCGTTAAATCATGGCAGGAGCTATGAAAGGATCATTGAATCCTACGATTACTTGCTTACTGAATTCCAGAAAACATACCCGGCACAGCAGATTAATTATCATACCCGTTCATTCTCTACTTTAAAACGGGATTTTAATTTGAAAGTCGTGGATAAGAGGGTTAGTAATCATCTCGGAAATTATGCGGAAGAATGTGTTTATTACCAATATGAAGTGATGGCGGATAAAATCTGGCCGGCTGTATGGTCTGAATATCCTTACCGGGATTATCTAGCAGGCGTTTTAATTGGCCATTTAGGCAGCAAATATTCATTCATCGTGTCAAGAGTGGAAGACATTATGTTCTCCATCATAGATTCGCGGTTTGAGCAAGGCGTGGAACGATTGATCACCCCTTTGGCTAAATCGGACAATATGGCTGAAAACTTATTGGCGAAACGGCTGCTTATTCGATTGTACAATGATACAAAGTATAAGCTGAAAACTGTAAGGCTATTAAAAAATTGGATTTCGATCCGAAACAAAAGGTTAGAGCGTACAGCCATGCTGACAATACAATCCGAAATTGGGATCGAAAACTACCAGATGGTGCTGGAATGGCTGCTAGATTTGTTGGTGCGTAATGGAAAGCCTTCTAACACTCTTTATTTTACCCTTTCATATTTTAGCAAATATGTGTACCTGAGCCCCGAGTTAGAAAAGCTATTCTACGGGACATTGAAAGACAGGTTGGCTGAATGGAGGGAAGAAGAGGTATATCTTGATTATCTTAAGCTTTTAGCGAAGATCTTTAGAAATCATCCTCCATTGTTTTATAAGACACAATCTTCTTTTGTTGAAAGTTTCCTGTTCTTTGTCCTTGTCATTCTCGTGGAACAAGAACACCTTGAGGATGCCGCAGTTACGCTTGCAAGGCTCTTGGCCGAATACCTTACCTATCCGGACGGAAAAGAACATTACCAATCATTATTGAAAAAACTACATGCTAAACTGTCTGCCGTTCAGTTTCATAATTTGATAGAGACAGTCAAGAAAGGTGATGAAAATGTCATTAGTATATAGCGAATCCCCAGTAAAAAAGAAACCATTTTTCAGCTCAGGGGAACCTGAACCGCAACTTCGGGAGGGCGAGTTGTTCATTTATCAAAATCAGGATGGAGAGTATTTTGTCATCGGCCATGAAAAGACGCCTGTGTCAAATGCCTTTATCAAGAAAAACAATATAAATTACCGTATTAAAATGGCATCTGGACCGTTTAATTATGAACACAGCGGCGAATACATAACAGCTGAACATAGAAAATACTTTCGTGTCATGCTTACCCTGAGGCTTGAAATTGTCGATGCTGTCAAGCTTTACAATGCCAAGGTTTCGGACATTAGATCGTATCTTGATGGTGTGATTCCAGCTTTTATTTCTGGCGTTGTCCTGAACTATAATATCGAGGAAATCATCGAGTTACAACGGAAGCTTAAGGATGTGGAAGTTTTTCCAGGCCTGCTCAATGATTTAAGGGCCATCGGGCTTAGGGTTGCGTCCTACACTTCACTCGTCAAAAAAGACGCACTGCAGAACGAGCTGGATCAAGACCACCGAAAAACAGAACATGACATCGGGAAAGAAATCATGTACAAGAAGGCCCATAAGAAAACGGAGCATGATTTGAATACGATGGATGCTGTTGAAAAAGCGAAATCAATAATAGCCATCTTGCAGGCTTATGACCGCCTTTTAATTGAAGAGAGCTTAAGTCCTGATATTTTATTGGAGACAGTAGAACTAGAACACAAGGACCTTCTCCGTTCCCACTGGACAAAGAAAGGAATCTTGCTTGAAAAGCCTGAAGAGAAAGGTAAGCTGGACAGCATGATGGAAGAGATGCTTCAAGGAATCGATACAAAGTAATAGGATATAGGAGGTAAAAATGGACGGATTACTATTTTTAAAGATCATTGACTGGATCCAAACGTATGGCCTGCAGGTAATTGGAATAATTATTGTTATTATTCTTTCAAGATATTTCATTCAGACCTTGTTATGGGTAATCAGTTTGGCAGTAAAGTTAATTCTGGGAGTTATTCAAGGTCTGCTAAGCATGACTCTGATTATCCTGAACATCATGCCAGCTTCTCTCCAAGAAAAAATGAATAGACTAATTGTAAATGTGGAATCTTTTATCAGGAAAATGGAGAAGATTAACAGGATGATCAAGGGTTGGTTCGAAGGGGCCCCGAAGAAGTATGTTAAGGTCCATTTTTCGATTGTCCGGTTCATTAGATCTGCTGCAGTATTGTTCGTTGTCGCAAGTGTGCTAGTCCTTGTCGTCAATGTCTTCATTCAAAAAACCTTGACGGTCGAACAAATTCTTATGCATATATCAACGAAAGTATAGAAAAAAGCTTGAGGGCGCTGTTCCTCAAGCTTTATTTTTTATCAATTGAATAGCCAAGCAGGATGATTGTTTTTAAGGTCTCCATAGTAGTGTTACGATCATAGTCTTTATCTTCCTCAGATAAATCGTCGTATGGAACGAGATTGGGATGTTCTTTTTTATGATCATTTCGTTCAGGTCCGTATTTCCATCCCTGCTGCATGCGCTGCTGGGACCAAGTTTCGTGGATGTTCTCTGCCAGCTGTTCCTGCAAAATTTGTATTTCTTCAGGAAGGTTAATGGTGGATGTGTCTAATGGCTTTGGTCTGTAAATCAAATGTTGTCCTCCCTTGAGTGTGTCTATTTTTGGTTAGGCCCCCAAACTATTAGCGAAATTTCATTTCCTTTGAAATCATCTTGATGGCTTGGGGTACGTCTCAGTGTTTCTGCCTTTTAATCGCTAAAAGAGCGACAAGTTGGTCCGCACCGACAGCAAGTGGTGAATGTAAGACAATATTCGATTCCCCATGGGTAGATATCTGTACATCCAGCCAGCCAACACCGAGATTCCAAACTTGGTGTTGGCTGGCTGGATGATTATCCCGTTGTCCTGTTACTCCAATGATAAAGGGGTTACCTATGGTGTTCATCTTCAATAATGAATTGTTTACTTTCCGTGGCCAGTGTGTGCATTTTTTCAACAGTATCACGGTCATATTTCTGGTATGGTTTACCTGTTTCTTTTTCGGCCAGCTTCAGGTCATTCCATGCGACAAGGCAAACATGGAGCTTTCTTTGTTTGTCCTGTCCGCCCATTTGTTTCGCCAGTTCAAGAGGCAAGGTGTCCCATCCGTTGATAAAGTAAAAAGCATTCCAACGGCGATGCTCGACGATGGATAATTCTTCTAGCATAGGCAAAACTTTGCGATTAAACAAATCCGGATCAAGAAATCCGGACTCATCATCAGAGTGTGTTAATTTCAACTCTGATAGAAATAGTTTTGTTTCCAAATGATCCACCTGGGCACGATTGGAGTTTTTAGCGAAAAAGGGAAGCTTCTCCCATGGACCAATTTGTGAATATTTCTTTTCGTAGAATTCATGTACAAGCTTGGCCATGCCGTCTAGTTCTTCGTTGATAACCATTTGTTCGGTAAGAACATCTTCCCAGGTTCCGAAGCGGTACACTTTAGGGAAAGAGGTCTCTTCATGAAGCCAGTTGGCAAAATGCTGGTCGCGTTGCAGTTTTATGAAGATCGGCATTTGCTTAAAATGCTGATAGAGCCGCATCCCCTGAAGTGCATCTTGTTCATCCGTGTCCAGGCAAATATAAACATGGGTAAAATCCGGGCTTGCTCCATTGATGAAACTTACCATATCTTCAAGTTCAATATCTTGTTCGACAAAATTGATTTGGACAGCATCTTCCAGCCTTGGGATGAATTCCTTCCAATGGCGCTCGATTTTTTTTGCCGCTTTGTCGATCACCGTAATATTAAGCGGGTGTCCATGGAAATAATGGGCCCGCTGAATGGCCTGTATCGCGATTTGCTGTCCAGTCAGTCCAAAGCCGACAAAAAGGAGATGGAAAGGTTCTCCTTTCGGATCCTTTGCCCTTTTTTCATAACCGCGATAAAGCGGATACTTGTCAAGCAGCTGCCTGGCAATTAAACTATGCAAAGTGACTGGACGAATTTCCAGACTAATACCCATTTCAGACGTGACTGTTTTCTCAATGGAATCGAACAGCGACTGAGTCAAAGTGTGATTTTGCTGTATGTAGAAGGGTATCGTTTTTTCTTTCTTGCCGCTTTTTTTTATATATTGATAGACTGCCTGGGTGATATTCAGGTTAAAGGCATCTTCATCATGTAACGCAATTAGATAACAGGCGTTCTGGATTCCTGCCTTGCGATATGTACTTTCATCGAAAAGATTCCCTTTGACAATGGCAGCCCCGTTTTCTATCAGTTCAGCCTCTTCAGGGTGGTCACCATCCTGGATAATCAATACTTTTCTTTTGTTCTTTAACAAATCACGGATTAAAGTGACACTTTTGGCATTCAACCCAAAAATGACGAAATGGTTTCCAGTTAGCCAAAAATAAGTTGTCCGAAAAGAATGCCCAAAGTACTGAATAAAAATCTGCAGTATGGTTGATGCGACATAGATCGCGGCTGACCATCTGCCTATTTCAATAGAAAGTGGATAAGCAACAAACTTACTTCCATCTGGTGAAAACACCTGATCCGTATCAAGGACAAATAACCTGATTGTTGAATATAAAGCATTTGAAAAAGAATAAGGTTTATAGGATTCTGTTAAGTATCCAAATAACCCTGAAATAATTGTCAGCAGAAACGTGAAAAATTGAATGGAGTGCTTTTTTAGAAGTGGCAAAGCTACCACAGTGGTTGTAATAAGACTAAAGACCATCCAAAAATAATTTTTGCTGAATAACTCGTACTGGAAGGTGCCAGCCGCAAAAAACAATAAAAATAATATGTATACACCAATCGTTTTATAGTAAAGTAGCAAAGTTTTGCGATATTCTGCCAGACTCATTTTATCAAAACTCCCGGAGAGATTATATCGATTTCAATTAAATCCCATGGTGTAATAATTCCAAGTGGAGTTTCCACGGGTGATCCTGTTTCTGTTACAATTACAGCCTCAAGTCGCTGTTTTTTCTGAAAAGCCTCTTCGAAAATCTCCTCAAGTTCAAATATGTCCATCTTGCGATTTATGAATTTTACATTATGCTCATCCTCAAAAACTGCAAGATTATTCGCCTTAATGCCAGTCAGCCGGATCATTCCGTCCTTAATATTTGAAGAGATCCAGTTGGTAAGACCCTTCTCCGTCAATAAAAATTGAAATCTTCCCTGATTATAAACAGGAAACTGGCTGTAGGAAGAGGTTTTCATCACATGTATTACATGCTCCAATGTGGCGTGAAAATCTATTGTCACAACGGCAGAGGTTGCGATATTCAGCACCAGGGGTGGGTTGGAGAGTGAAGATGCAATTCTTTCAATTTGAAGAACTGTTTCCTCACTGGGGGTGGCGATATAAGTATGCATATTTAGTTTCTCGTGTACAAGGGCATTGCGAAGTTTGGCAAATTGCTTTAACTCATAATAAAAGGATTCGATAGAAGCGTGCTTTTTTCTAGTATCAGAAAGCAGTTTTACAAAAGCATCAACATTCTCATTTGGATTTAATCTTTTTAAGACCGCATGGATTTGGTTAAAAGCAACTTCGAATCTTTCGGACAATTCTACATGGCTGTTTTGTTCTACGACCATGGAAGGAAATTCATTCATAATAATCTACACCTCGCTGGAGTACTGGCAAATCTAGTTGGTATAACAAATATTATAGAAAATATGTTTTATTTTTCCTAGTGTATATAGAAAAAAAGTAACAGGAAAATAGAAGGATATAAGGAGTATAGATTTATAAGAAACCCAAAGGATCCATTTTTATTGATTATTTTAAGATTCTGTATTCAGAATTAAACATTGTATCATCACTAGCAGAAAAGAATCTGATTCCTTCGTAAGCCGAGTTAAAGGGCTTCAAAACTCATTTCAAACAGCTCTCCAAAGTAAACCTCCTGAAATTTCTTATTCAAAATCCCAGTATAGTAGGCGATCGGATTTTTTACCGTGGCAGTGGACTTCAGCTTACGGACGAGCTGCTTGAATGAATCGAGCGACACAGTTAATAGGGTTTCAGTTTCGTTCTCGTAATTATTGCGATAAGCGGAGATCATGGTCATTCTCCAGAATTCCTCGATTGCCTTTGCTGTCGGGAAGAAGTATTTTACTAAATCCGTGAATGATTTTGGTATCCGGTCACTAACGAATAGATGGTCTTCAAGTGCTTTTTCGGTAAATGATGTTGGCTGAGTTGCTATTTCTCTTTCAGCTGAAACAGTTGGTATTTCATTCACAGGGCTATCTTCACGTTTATTATTCTTTTTAATGTTAGTTTTAGAAGGAATGATAGTTTTATTATGGTGGTTCAATATTTCCTCATTCGGTAGTTCGTTAAGTGGAAAGCGATTGAATACATAAAGGTTGCTCGATTGTGAGCCATTCTTACGCTCTGTTTCATAGACTGTGAAAATGCCAAGTTTGCTAGCCTTGATGATCATTCTTTTAAAAGTGGAACGGGAAATCATCCCCATTTCTCCATATTCCTCATAAATCGCTTTCAGCACAGTCCCAATTTTAGCATTGGCAACTCCAGGGATCTTAGCTGCAAAACGAGCAAGACGCTTAAAGCCGATTACCTCACCCTTCGTAAAATTCTTCTTATGCTCCACCATCCACATTTCAAGATGATTATTGAATTCCCCCAGCGAAACAAACTGTGAATACCCTTCAAATCCCTCAATGACACCCGATTTAATCGTCATTTTATTGCACCACCCTTTCACTGTCTATATAAGAAAAGGGAGACAAAAAGGACATGGTCGCAGAGGGAGAATTGTGTCTGATTTGTGAAACCTTGTGAACATGGGGACGGTTCTCATGTTCACTTTTTTTAGATGAAAGATAAAGGTGTTAGCTGGATTTCAGAATATGGAGATTCATATAGGAGCCAAGAAATTTTTTATTCTAAATCAATTTTTGTTTGCTCGTTTCAATATTCTTAAACGTTTATACGGCCGAGGATGATTTCCTCGCCTATTAAATGTTGAAAGGATGAGCATGATGAATCAACGTGGAGGAATTATTTTAGCAGGGGTAAAGACTACGAAGCTGCTATTGGAGATTAAGAAGCATTTGGATTGGCTGAATCAGTTTAGGGTCGTCCATATCCCGTTGGAGTACTTTGAAGAGACTATCGGGAGTTTCTCTGTAGAAATTTTCAAGTTAGGGATTGAGGCAGGGGAAAAGAAAAAGGAGTTTCGTGAAGGAATAATTTTAGCAGGGGAAAAGACGGTAAAGTTGCTATTTGAGATTAAGAAACATTTGGATTGGCTGAACCAGTCTGGGGTGATCCATATCCCAATGGAGTATTTCGAAAAGTTGATTGGGGACTTCTCTGTTGAGATTTTTACCTTAGGGGTTGAAGTCGGGAAGAGTGAAGAAGGGGGTAAGTGAATTTCAGGTCTTAACAATGAAGAAAGCCAGTCGGCTTTAATAGTCAATTATTAGTAGGGGGCTGACTCGGTTCTCGTGTTTTTGAAACACGAGAACCGTCCCCATGTACCAAAGCCGGTCACCCAAGAGGATGGCCGACTTCATTTATTTATTAAACTATCTCATATTCAGTTACATTACGCTCAACAACGCGGGCACTGCTGACGCTGACAAGGGTGCCGTAATTGCTCTGGAACGCATTTGAAGCGATGATTTGATCCATTGCCAGCTTGACTACTGCTGGATCAATTGGCTCCTTTGGATTATCTACCGTCAGCTTGGTTGTTTTGCCAAGATCGGTGACAAATTGTAATTCAAGTGTTTTTGCCATGTTTTACACCTCCTATTAGATTAGTTGAATGTTAGATTAGATAATTTCAAAGCTGTCGTTACGCTCAACAGAGTTAAGTAAGTTTGCACTAAGACCGCCCAGCGCTTTTGCAGCCTGGTCCACCTGGTCTGCAGTCGCTTCTTTGCGGATGTTTGAGTAAGTCTTGCCCTTGTAGATCGGCTCGCCCTTCTCATTCATGCCAGTTTCGAACTCAAGTCTAATTGATGAATCCTTCAGCATAGCCATTGCCATTTTTTCCTCACCACCTTTCACTCTCTATATACAATGGGGAGAACGAAAAGGACAGGGTGGGAAGAAAAAAATGAAGGAACATAAACACGGGGACGGTTCTCGCGTTCCAAAGTGGAACATGAGAACTGTCCCTATGTTTCTTTTTAAAGAATATTTAAACATCTTTAAAGAATCCTTTATTAACTCTCGATCTCCTAGATTGTAAGATTGTTTCAACGGAAACGGGTGCTGGAATTTTTTGAACAGTAATTTGTTACCGCTTACAAATTTAATTTTTAGGGGGAATTGAGTTGAAAAGGATTTATAAGCGTCTTTCTTTAGTTTTTATTACACTTTTATCTTTGTCTCTCATCGTTGGATGTGCGGGCACAGGTATTACGGATCAGTCTTCTGCTAAATCTTCAGGAGATAAGAAAAAAGATGGCAAATACAAAATTGCAACCGTTGTCAAATTGAGCAATAGTGCATGGTTCGAGCGAATGGAAAATGGCGTTAAGAAGTTTGCTGATGAAACGGGTGTGGATGCCTACCAAATTGGGCCTCAAAAAGCGGATGCTGCCTTGCAGGTTCAGATGATTGAAGACTTGATCGCACAGAACGTCGATGCGATTGTTGTTGTTCCTTTCTCACCTGAAGCTCTTGAGCCTGTACTTAAGAAAGCTAGGGATAAAGGGATTGTTGTTATCAGCCATGAGGCGTCAAACTTAGAGAATGTTGACTATGATATCGAAGCTTTTGACAATGCTGGATACGGTGAACATTTAATGGATAAGTTAGGTCAGCTGACAAATGGAAAAGGCGAGTATGCTACCTTCGTTGGAAACCTGACAACAAAATCACATAATGAGTGGATTGACGCTGCGGTTAAACTGCAGGAAGAGAAATATCCAAGTATGAAGCTGGTCTCTGACCGTAACGAATCAAATGATGACCAGAAGACAGCTTATGAAGCAACAAGAGAATTGCTTAAGAAATATCCTAACCTAAAAGGAATCCAGGGAAGCGGAATGCCGGATGCGGCTGGTGCGGCACTTGCTGTCGAGGAAATGGGCTTGACTGGCAAAGTCAAGATCGTTGGTACTAGCCTTGTATCTGTTGCTGGAAAGTACCTGGAAAGTGGTTCATTGGATATGATTTCATTCTGGGATCCGGCGGATGCAGGATATGCTGCTAACAAGCTTGCTTACATGATCCTTGAAGGCAAAGAAGACGAGCTGAAGGATGGAGTGAACCTTGGTGCTCCTGGTTATGAAAACCTTAAGCTTGATGGCAAGGTGTTCTACGGCGAGGCATGGATTGATGTAACGAAAGAAAATATGGGTGACTACGATTTCTAAGTATCCCTGGAACTGAAAAAGCAATTATACAGTCCTCTGTATAATTGCTTTTGTTCTCAAATCATGAGCTGAAGGAGGGCAAAGCCGTTATGAGTGAACCATTTATCAAGTTAACGAAAATCAGCAAGTCGTTTGCAGGTGTAAAAGCGTTACAGGACGTCAGCATCACCATTAATAAAGGCGAGGTGCGATGCCTTGCTGGAGAAAATGGCTGCGGAAAATCAACATTAATCAAAACCATTTCTGGTGTTTATAAGGCGGACAGTGGAACGATAGAAATCAATGGGAAGCAGTATAACAATTTTACCCCAATCGATGCGATTAAAGAGGGAATTCAGGTCATCTATCAGGATTTTTCCATCTTCCCCAATCTGACCGTCGCCGAAAATATAGCTATGAATTTACAGCTGACCAGCAACAAAAAGCTGGTGAACTGGAAAAATATCTATCAAATTGCGGAGCAAGCTGTTAAGAAAATCGGGATTAATATTGATTTATCCGCAAAGGTAGAGACATTATCTGTTGCTGATAAACAGCTGGTAGCAATCTCGAGAGCACTGCTGCAGGATGCCAAGCTGATCATCATGGATGAGCCAACGACTGCACTGACGCAAAAAGAAGTAAATTCCTTGTTTCATATCATCAGGGATTTGAAGAAACAGGGAATTGCAATTCTTTTTGTCAGCCATAAGCTCGAGGAAGTATATGAAATCTGTGAGAAAATCACGATCTTGCGAAACGGTAAGAATGTAAAAGACGGTGAGGTTAGCGAGATCAACCAATCCAGCCTTGTAGAATATATGACTGGCAGAAAGATAGAAGATAAATTATTTACACCTGAATTCAAAGGGACCCGGCCACTTTTACGGACAGAAGGTCTGACAAAAAAAGGGTTATTCAATGATATCTCTTTTGATTTATTCCCTGGTGAGGTTCTCGGTATAACGGGACTGCTTGGCTCAGGGCGGACAGAGCTTGCTAAGGCTCTTTTTGGTATCCTGCCTGCAGATTCAGGGGCCATTTATATTGAACAAAAGCAGGTTAAGATTCGCAGTGTACAAGACGGAATCAAGCAGAAAATCGGTTATGTTCCGGAAGACAGGCTAACTGAGGGACTGTTCCTGCAGCAATCAATTGGTAAAAATATGGTCGTCAGTGTCATTGATAAGCTTTTAAGAAAGTCAAAGCTGGTTGACGAGCGAAAAGTCCGTTCAGAGATGGACAGATGGGTCAGGGACCTGAAAATTAAAACTCCATCACCAGACCTTCCCGTTTCTGCTTTGTCTGGCGGGAATCAGCAAAGGGTTGTACTGGCTAAGTGGCTGGCAACTAATCCAAAGATCCTCATTCTTAATGGTCCTACGGTGGGTGTCGACATTGGCTCAAAAGCGGATATTCACCAGGTGATTAGAGAGCTGGCTGCACAGGGTGTTGGCGTAATCATCATTTCCGACGATATCTCCGAAGTCATACACAACTGCAACAGAATCCTTGTCATGAAAAAGGGTGAGATTGTGAATGAATTCCAAAATACTGAACTAACCGAACAGGAATTAGGTCATCAATTAAGCAGTTAAGCAAAGCAAGTCTGACTGCTGGATGGGAGTGAAACAAAAATGAAAAAATTACTGAATACAAATGAATTCTTTGTTGGGATCACATTACTGGTACTGGCCATTGTCATTGGCGTTATCAATCCAACCTTTTTTTCGGCCGGGAATGTGATTGACCTTTTTAGAAGCAGTATCGTCACAGGGATTTTTGCGATCATAGTCATGATGGTCATTATATCCGGTGGAATAGATGTCTCCTTTCCGGCCATTGCTGCATTCTCGATGTTTGCGACAACAAAAATTTTAACAACATATGGCTATGAGGGATCAATCCTACTGGCGTTCCTAATTGCAGGTTTGATTGGCATTCTGCTTGGTTTAATTAACGCCATCTTAATTTCCCGTTTTAAGCTGCCAACCTTGATTGTCACTCTTGGAACAGCAAGTATGTTCACTGGATTTTTATTGACCTTCATAGGCTACAAGGAGATTGCCAATGTCCCGGCAGGAATGAACGAGTTTTCGAAAATGGAACTGTTCAGGGTCACAACGGAGACCGGGGTTGTCTACAGCCTGCCTTTTGCCATTATTCCATTAATCCTGGTGGCTGGTCTTGTTTGGTTCATCCTTAAGTACACGATGTTAGGCAGGGGCATTTACGCCTTAGGCGGTGATCCTGTATCTGCAGAACGGGCAGGTTTTAACATCAAGAAAATTCAATTCTTCATCTATTGCTTTACGGGCTTCCTTGCCGGAATCGCTGGAATCATCCACACTTCTTTGATGAGAAACAGCAACCCAATGGATTTCATGGGTGCTGAGATGCTGGTAATTGCCGCAGTTGTCCTTGGCGGATCAAGAATCACAGGAGGCCACGGAACGATGGTTGGAACCTTCCTTGGAGTGTTCCTTGTGCTGATCATCAATAACAGTCTCATCCTGTTAGGCATTCCTTCTTATTGGCAAAAGTTCATTGTTGGCTTGCTCATCCTGGTTGGAACAGGCATCACAGCCTATCAGACAAAGAGGTCTGCACTCAGGACCCCGAGCATCACCTAAACAGAGATAGGAGGGTAAAAAATGCAAACTGTTAAACCGAACCCTGAAAACATAGAAAAGAAAAGCATATCAGCGTTCAACATCAATTTTAGAAGCGTTCTCTCCAGGGATGGAAATTTAACTAGATTAATAGCCATGATGATCTTTGTATTTGTGGTCATGAGCATCTTGAAGCCGGATTTGTTCCCGACGATGGACAGCCTTGTATCGATGGCGTTCCAGTTTCCTGAGTTTGGAATCATGGCAATTGCCATGATGATCGTCATGATTACCGGTGGTATTGATCTCTCCATTGTGGGGATTGCCAATTTATCATCGATTCTAGCGGCTGTAACAATGGTCAACCTTCTTCCTGAAGGTGCAAGTTCTGGCCAAATCGCTCTTGTGATCCTTCTGGCCATTGCGATTGCGGTTTTGACAGGGCTGGCATGTGGTTTACTTAATGGCATAGCCATTTCTACTTTCGGAATTCCACCCATTCTGACCACGCTGGGTTCAATGCAATTATTCACTGGAATTGGAATCATCATTACTAAGGGGAAGGCTGTCTATGGTTTCCCGCTTGAGTTTACGATTCTTGGAGCAGGGTCGGTACTTTATATCCCGATTCCACTCCTGCTGTTCATGCTGTTAATTGTGATTTTTTCAATCATCCTTAAGAAGACATCATACGGTTTGAAACTGTATATGATGGGGACAAATCCAACAGCTTCTACGTACTCCGGTATCAATAATTTTAAAGTCACTCTAAAAACGTATATGTACTCTGGTGCGCTTGCAGCGATCGCAGGCTTGCTTATTGCGTCACGGACCAACTCTGCTAATGCGGAATACGGAAGCAGCTATACCCTGCAAGCCCTACTTGTGGCCATTCTTGGCGGAGTCAATCCAAATGGCGGATTTGGGAGAATAGCTGGCGTGGTTGTAGCCGTTTTAACGCTTCAATTTTTATCAACAGGTTTTAATATGCTTCATATCAGTAATTTCTTCAAAGATTTTATCTGGGGAGCGGTACTGATCATCGTCATGGTGACCAACTATATCAGCGGCCAAAAGCAAATGAAACGATCATAACAGCAAGATTCCTATAGAAGGAGGCGGAAATATGGCGAACAAATACTCTATTGGAATTGATTATGGCACTCAATCAGGACGAGTGCTCTTAGTAGATGTTGAAACAGGCAGGGAAGTGGGTACCTCTGTTACTCCATATAAGCATGGGGTGATCGAGGACCGGCTCCCTGGAACAGAGATAAAACTGGAACAGGATTGGGCTTTACAGCACCCAGCAGATTATCTTGATGTGCTGAAGACCATTCCCCAAGTGCTTGAAGCTGCCGGAGTTTCTGCAGAAGATGTGATAGGGATTGGAGTGGATTTTACATCCTGCACAATCCTGCCTATTGACGAGAATGGAACTCCATTATGTATGCTGGAAGAATACAAACATACACCAAATTCATGGGTGAAGTTATGGAAGCATCATGCAGCACAGGATCAGGCCAATAAGCTGAACGAGATTGCAGCTGAGAGAGAAGAAAACTTCCTTTCTCTATATGGCGGGAAGATTTCTTCTGAATGGATGTTCCCGAAAATTATGCAGATTCTTGAAGAGAGTCCTGAAATTTATGAGGCAGCTGATTCCTTTGTCGAAGCAGGGGATTGGATTGTCATGCAGCTGATCGGTAAAAAGGTAATCAGCAGCTGTTCAGCAGGCTATAAAGCCATTTGGCAAAAGCAAGCCGGGTATCCAGACAACTCGTTTTTTAAAGCATTAGATCCAAGGCTCGAAAATGTGGTAGACGAAAAGTTATCAAGAGAAGTTTATCCAATTGGATATCAAGCAGGTAATTTATCTAACAAAGGTGCAGATTTAACTGGATTGAGCACGAGGACAGTCGTCTCTCCATTTATTTGTGATGCCCCGGTTGCTCTTCCGGCCGTTGGTGTTACCACACCAGGGAAGATGGTCATGGTAATGGGTACTTCGCTCTGCCATTTCGTTCTTTCAGAAAGAGAAATAAAAGTGCCCGGGATATGCGGGAGCGTCGAAGATGGAGCCATGCCAGGGCTGTTTGGCTATGAGACCGGCCAAAGTGCGGTGGGGGATATCTTTGAATGGTTTATTAAAAATGGTGTCCCTGCGGAATACCATTTAGAAGCCGAAAAACAAGGCATCAATATTTATCAATTGCTGGAGAACAAGGCTTCACGATTGAAGCCAGGCGAGAGCGGGCTTTTAGCGCTGGATTGGTGGAATGGAAACAGGACACCTCTGGTAGATGCCGATTTGTCAGGGTTGATCATCGGACTTACCTTATCAACAAAACCAGAAGAGATTTATCGTGCATTAATGGAAGCAACTGCTTTCGCCACAAATCTGATCATTGAAAATTATAAGGTCGCAGGGATCGATCTTAATGAATTATATGCATGCGGCGGTCTGTCGCAAAAGAATAAACTCTTGATGCAAATCTATTCTGATTGTACCAATATGGAGATTCATATTGCAGGATCTCAGCAGACCCCGGCACTTGGTGCAGCGATTTACGGTGCAGTTGCCGCGGGTTCTGTTAATGGTGGCTTTGACAATGTTTTTGCTGCTTCTGAAAAAATGGCAAATGTGCTGGATGAAACATATAAGCCAAATAAAGAAAATCACCAAATCTACCAGCAGATCTTCAAGGAATATAAACTATTGAATGACTATTTCGGCAAGGGTTTCAACGATGTGATGAAGCGTTTAAAAAGAATCAAGCAAGGAGAGGTGAACCAACATGGAACTGAATCATTTATGGGAGCACGTTGAGCATACACTTTCAATTGAAGCTGAAACAGTTAAGGATCTTTCTTCCACTGTCGATAAAGCTCAGGTTCTAGAAGTAATCAAGGCGATCAAGGAGTGCAATGGGAGAATCATCGTTGCAGGCTGCGGAACGTCAGGGGTAGCAGCAAAAAAAATCGTCCATACATTGTGCTGTATTGAACGTCCAGCCGTTTACCTGAATCCATCCGATGCGGTTCACGGTGAATTGGGCCTCGTTCAAAAAGGAGATATTGTTATTTTAGTCTCTAAAGGTGGAAAAACAGGAGAGCTTGTAAGTCTTCTTCCAGCTTTGAAGGAAAAAGGAGTCCATATTATTACGGTGACAGAAAACCTCGATTCAATTCTTGCCAAAGAGGCAGCAACAGTCCTGAAAATTCAGGTCAAACGAGAACCCGATCCATTCAATATGCTTGCTACAGCAAGTACGCTCGCCGTGATTGCTATTTTTGATGCGATTATCATTTCCCTCATGCATGAAATGAACTATACAAAGGATCAATTCGCGGTTATTCACCCTGGTGGAGCAGTAGGGGAACTGCTGTTAAACAAAGGGTAAAACAAAATAGAGGCTGACACATATGTGTCAGCCAAAGTTATTTTAATAGGATTGATTAATATAGGTTTCAGCATTCTCACCAGTAAAGAAACGGCCTGGCTGAATGATTCTGGTTGGAATCTTCTTTCCTTCCAAATGATCTTCGATTACATCGAATGCTTTTGGACCAAGAAATGGGCTGCATTCTACCGTAGCTCCCAGCTCTCCGGCAATGATTGCCTTCAATGCATCCTTTTGGCCATCAACAGAAACGATTGTCGTATCAATGCCAGGTTTGATTCCTGCCGCTTTCAAAGCCTGGATTGCACCAATCGTACTTTCATCAGCGTGGGAATAAACAGCATTGATATTGGAATCTGCTGATTTAATAATTTGTTCCATGACCTTTTGTCCAGTTGCTCTTGAGGATTCTCCGGATTGGGACGTAATGATTTTCATATCCGGATACCGGTCAATGATATTCCTGAATCCCTCTGCCCGAAGCTTGGCTGAAGTAGAGTTTGTAGTGGCCGATATTTCAACAATATTGGCTTTTCCATTCATTTTTTCTACCAGCCATTTCGCAGCCTGTTCACCTTCCCAGATGAAATTAGCGCCAATAAAGGTGATGAAATCTTCTCCAGGAATGCCTTTTGCTTCACGGTCTATTAAAATCACTGGCACATTTTTATCCTTTGCCATTTGCAACGCCGGCGCGAGTTCATCGTATTGTCTTGGTGCAAGGATCAGATAGTCAATGTTTTTAGAGAGAATCTCTTTCACATCATTGATTTGTTTTTCGCTAGAACTTTGCGCATCTGTATAGATTAAATCAAAACCTCTTTTATTTGCTTCCTCTTTTATACTATTTGTTTCAGCAATGCGCCAAGGGTTATTATTTTCCGCTTGTGAGAAGCCTACACGCAGGATTTCGGATTGTACTTCTTTAGGTTCTTGTGATGAGGGTTTAACTGTCGGTTTGTCAGTTGCCAGGTATATTGCAATAACAATGACAAGGACAATGGGCAGTAACCACCAAGCTGTTTTCATCCAATCCCTCCCTGTAAGCGCATTCTTTTCACAATTATACAATAAAACGATAAACATAAATAGATTCAAAGATGGATGGTGAAATTTCTCCACTTTTTACATGGATATTTCTTATATAATATAAATATTAAAAAAAATTATTGGGTGGCAGCAATGAAAATACTAAAGTTCTACAACAACCTATCCATGCAGATTAAGCTGCTGATTCAATTTATTATTCTTTCCATTGTCCCCATTTTACTGATTGGGTTTGTTTCATATGCGATTACCTATAACATTACAAAAAATAATGCGATTCAGTTCAGTAAGGAGATCATCGAGCAATCGACGCAAAAAATTGATGAACTATTACTGGAGGTTAAAAAGTCCGCTGTGATGACAGCTGATGAACCAGCTGTACAAGAAACATTAAGACATCCCTTGAGTGTAGACATAGCCCAAAAATACTCGAATGAATTAGAAATTAATACCCGATTGAACTTAATCTCCAATTTTAATGAAAAGCTTTTTGGAATCTATGTAATTGGGGAAAATGGCGGGCGCTATAAATCCAATTATGGAACAGACCAGACTTATGATTTCCTTCATTCCACCTGGTATGAGGAGGTTATCCATTCTGAAGGAATTACCTGGTTCCGAACCAGAAATGGCTCTGTCATTGTAAAAACGGCTGGAGAATTCTTAGTATCAGCCGGATTCCCCATTACCGACAAAGCCAGCGGAGAGACATCTGGAATTGTTATGATCGACGTGCCTGAAAGACAGCTGTCATCGATTATTCAAGCAAAATTAGGTGATAATGGCTCTATCTTCATATTAGATGAACATAACCATGTTATTACACATCCAGATCCTAAGCTGATCACCCAGGAGCTTAAATTGGAAACTTCAAAAGAAGTAGATACATATGGAAACACAAAGGTCACCTTTACTGAAAATACCATCATGATTGAAGAAACATCTGAAGTCACTGGCTGGAAAGTTGTCGGAATTATTCCAGTTAGTGAATTAACAAAGGATAATATGATGTTTCTCAATATGATCATTCTCATTCTTATTGTAGTTTGTGGAATTGCCTTCTTTTTTGCCTGGCAATTCTCCCGGCAAACGGTTAAACCAATCAAGAATATTACAAACTCTATGAAAATAGTCGAGGATGGGATGTTCGATGTGAAGCTTCCAGTCCTTGCCAAGGATGAAATCGGCCAGCTAAGTACAGGCTTCAACGTCATGACCGGAAAAATTGAAGAATTAATGAAAAGTGTACTTTCCGAGCAGGAAGCCTTAAGGCAAGCAGAACTTAAATCGCTTCAATATCAGATCAATCCACATTTTCTTTATAACACTCTAGACTCTATTGTTTGGTTAACAAGAGCGAAAAAGAATGAAGAAGCCATTAGTATGGTAATGGCCATCACCAAGCTCTTTAGGATCGGGATCAGCAGAGGAAAGGACATCATTACACTTGAAGAGGAAATCGAGCATGTTGAAAGCTATCTAACGATTCAGCACATGAGGTATCCTAAAAAGTTTGACTATGCGATCGACCTGCCTCCACACCTCAGTCAATATAAAACCTTTAAAGTCATTTTGCAGCCGCTGGTAGAAAATGCAATCTATCATGGCATTAAGCTTAAGAAAGAAAAGGGTCATATTTGGATTACGGCTGAAGAGAAAGATGACCATCTTTTATTAAAAGTGAAAGATACAGGAAAAGGGATGGACGAGGAAACCTTAACGAAGTTAAATAACACGTTAAAGGATGGACCAGGTGAGAAGTTAAGTATATATGGGCTAAAAAATGTAGAAGAACGAATCAAACTGTTTTTCGGAAGTGGGTATGGTATTACATTTCGAAGTATTGACGGCGAAGGAACAACAGCAGAGATCAAAATACCTAAAGTGATGGGAGAATAAAAAGTGATCAAGGTTCTATTAGTTGATGATGAAGAAATGATTCGGCAGGGGATAGCAGATAGTATTGATTGGGAAAAGCTCAATATGAAGGTGATCGGACATGCTGAAGATGGGGAAGAAGCATTGGTAATATTCAACGAGCATACCCCGCAGCTGATCCTGACCGATATCAAGATGCCTTTTATGGATGGGCTGGAGTTAGTTGAAAAAGTGAAATCCCAGAATCCTGATACTTACATCATCATTATCAGCGGTTATGACGAATTTCATTATGCCCAAAAAGCGATCAAGCTAGGCGCACAGGATTTTATCCTAAAACCTATTGATCTAGACGATCTAGAGAAAATGCTCCGGAAAATTTCCCGGGATTATGACAGTAAGTTGCACAAAGAAAATGAAGAAAAGGTATTAAAGGAGAAAATCGGTAATAGCCTTCATATCCTCCAGGCCAGCTTTCTAAAGGACCTCCTTTTCTCAAATGTGGATCCAGATTCAATTGCGGAAAAAGTGAAGGAACTGCAAATGAAAGAAGCAAGCTATGGTAATGTGCTAGTGTTGAAAGTGGATGAGAATGAAAACACAAAGAATGTCTTGAGTAATTTGTATGGAGATGAAGAAGATATTTTCGTTCTTGAAATGAACAGGACAGAGTTAATCATGATTATACTGGGAGCAACTGAAGACAGCGTAAGAAGAAAGATGAAATTAGTTTTGAATAAGATCAGGACTGAAGAGCAGACAAGTTTGACGACTGCCTACGGCAATATTGCTGCTGCAATCAAGGGGCTTTCGCAATCCTATCAAGAAGCAATGGAAGCACTAGAGTATAAGTTTATTTTAGGAAGCGGGAAAACGATCTCTTTTGAAAGCGTGAAAGGAAAGGTAAAAGAATACTCAAGCATCATAAACAGCAAGGATTACGAGATAATTTATGGTTTTGATTTTACCGATAAGGAGTCAATAAAAAAAGATGTAAATGTCCTGATGGATAATATAAAAAGTGCTGGAAGAGATTCTTATCTTTATTCACAAATGATCATCAGTAATATTTATATGGAAGCGATTAAGACATTAAGGGAATATGGAGGAAGCGTGGAAGAAGTATTTGAACATCCCATCAATATGTTCAAGCAGCTGGCATCCAGGCCAACCCTTGAAATGGTCCAAGACGAACTGCTGGTCACTTTGTTCAAGATAGCAGATTACATCAATGACCGGAAACACGGCAGTTACTCCTATTTGATAGAAAAAGCCAAGCAATACATCAGCCAAAACTTTCAAAACGCCAATCTATCAATTGATACCGCCGCCCGCCACCTAAATATCAGCAACAGCTACTTCAGCATCTTATTCAAACAACAAACCAGCCAAACCTTCGTCGATTACCTAACAGCCATCCGCATCGAAAAAGCCAAAACCCTGCTCAAAGCATCCGGCTACCGAACATACGAAATCTCAGACCAAGTAGGCTTCAACAACTCAACCTACTTCAGCACCACCTTCAAAAAACACACAGGCCACTCCCCAAGCGAATACCGCAAATTAGGACAGTGAACATGGGGACGGTTCTTGTGTTTTATTTTGAGTTTGTGTGAACATGGGGAAGGTTCTTGTGTTTCACATATAATCACCTTTTTTCATTAATTTAGTTTGTTTTATCATTATATTAGTGAAGAGTCAAAGAAGCATGGGGGTGTAATGGACCCTATGTTTTTTTGTGTCGAAATAAAATAAAAAGTTTGTCGATACGGGGGCCTGGTTTTATTGGTATAATTTTCATGTAAATTGAAATATATAGCAGTACTCCTGATTGGCTTGAGAATATTAGAAATTTCAATGATGGCGAGGGATACGAACGTGTTGGAATTCTATGAAGGTTTTAAAATGGGTTTGGAATTACTATGGTCAATCTTAACAGCAGACCCTTTATTCACGGCTATATTATTGCTGTTTTTTGGAGGGGCGTTGTTATTCGCTTTTGTGACCAATCTGCTAAGAGAACAAAAACTTAGGAAATCTGGAATTTTAGAAATTGATCACATGCCCGGTAGAAAATTTGAAGAGTATCTTCAGGCTTTATTAAAAGTGAGAGGTTACAGTGTCATTCTGACACCAGCAAGTGGAGATTATGGAGCAGACCTGATTTTAACAGCAAAAGGAAAGAAAATCGTCGTGCAAGCCAAGAGATATAAGAAGAAAGTAGGTGTAAAGGCCGTTCAAGAAGTAGCTTCAGCAAAGAGCCATTACCAGGCTGATGAATGTTGGGTGATTACGAATAGCTACTTTACTGAGCAGGCAAAAAAATTAGCGCAATCCAATCAAGTCATGTTGATTGATCGAAAAACACTGATTAATTGGATGCTTGAGCAAAAAGGTGCGTAAAGGTAGACATACAATAGAAACGGAACACGAGAACCGTCCCCATGTTCCACATTACCCTTCCATTAATCTGCCAATTCTAGTAGACTAATAGAGAAGTGTAAAGAGTGCTGTGTCTCTTTAAGTTTTTTACATATATAGATTTCATCTAGGGGGAAGTTTTAATGGCGGTTTATAAAACTATTTACAAAAAGCTTCTTGCGGTAGGTACTGCTGCGGTTGTGATGGCGAGCGTAGCTGCTCCGTCTGAGTCAGAAGCGGCGATGCCTTTCACTGATGTTCCCGTTAATTATTTATCGTCGGTAGAATATCTTTATACCAATGATATTGTTAATGGGACGGGAAGTACAACCTTTGGTACAAATGATAGTATGACGCGCGGAAATACGGCAATTATGATTGAAAAGGCTCTTGGATTGGAAGCAAGGATTGCTCCGGATGCCGGGTTTATCGATGTGAGCGGGCGATATGAACATCCCGTAAATACTCTTTTTGACCTGGGAATTATAAGTGGATACACTAGCACTACATTTAACCCTAATGAGACCCTGAAAAGAGGAGCAATGGCCAAAATTTTGGTTAAAGCTTATAACATACCGATGGCTGTAAAAGATTCTCCTTTTAAGGATGCGACTGGTGCATTCGGTGATTATATTGATGCAATTTATGCAGCTGGTATCACAAATGGGGTATCTGCCGACAGTTTCGGTTCAGATGTAAAAATTACTCGTGGGCAATTTGCTATCCTTCTATCGAAAACGATTAATAGATTTGGAGCAGGGTGTGATTACGATCCACAATCTACAGTAAATCCTGATTTACAGACAATTAATTGCTTAATTACGGAAGTTGCCAGGGAATCAACATATACGATTCCACCTGAAATCGTAAAGGCAGTTGCTGAGAAAGAAAGTGACTGGCAGCAATTTGAGAATGGTCTGCCATTAAAGAACAGAAATAATGACGGCGGCATCGGTTTGATGCAGATCACTAACAAGGCAGGCTATGATGAAGATAAACTAGGATACGACATGAAGGCAAACATTAAAGCGGGCATTGACTTCCTGACGAATACTTTTTACAAGCGAACAGATCTGCCGAAAATCAACAATCATGACCCTAATAATCTTGAAAGCTGGTATTTTGCCGTTATGGCCTATAACGGAATTGTACCTAAAAACAGCCCTGTAGTTCAGGCAAGCGGAAATAGAAATGAATTGGCCTATCAGGAATTGGTTTATCCTATGTTAGAAAAAGGTAACCTGCTGGATACCAATATTGATAAGCTGGTAATGACACCGGCAGACTTTGATTATGACCCGAACTCCAGTACACCAATCAATTTTATTAAAAAATCATATCAGTTAAATGATTCTTATCTTACGCCTTCAAAACAGCTATTTAACATAGGGGAAATTGTCACATATGAAGGAAGAGGGTTACGTGCAATTCCTTCGACAAGTGGTTCTTTGATCGCAATTTCCAATGGCGCGAAGCTGAAAATCATCGGCGAACCAATGGTGGATCAGAATCCAAAGTCTGCCAACCATTTTGTATGGTATTTAGTTGAAGACCTCAACACCAAAAACATTGGGTACATTGCATCGTATCTAATAAAGTAATATATATAGGGACAGGCACCAGCCAAAAATGGCGGGTACCTGTCCTTTTTTCATTTTAGCAGTATAGAAAAACTGTCACAATTTCACTTGGATAAAAATGGTATAGTATTTATTGCATATCAAGTATACCGAAGGGATGGAAAGCGGTTCAATGTTATGGTTCTTTCTTGGTTTGGCTGTTGGGGTTTTGGGCTTTGGAATTTTTTATATGAACGAAAAGAAAAGGCTGAAGATGGAGCAAACGGAAGAGGATGAGAGATTCTCTGGCCTTGTGGCAAGTACCAAAGATATCATTTATTATTTTGAGAAAAAGCCGGGGTTTCAGTTCCGGTATGTCCTTCCGCCTTTAGAACACTTTTTTGGAGAGGAAATAGCAAAAGAGGCTTTTGTAGACCCGGAGAAATTTTTCTATTTGGTGCACCCGGATGACTTGGAGATGCTGTGGAAAAAGATCAGGGGAGAAGTCGACTACAATCAGCCGATTATCTATCGGATCAATGATCGTAAAGGCGGCTACACCTGGTATGAAGAATATACGACACCTGTGTATAAAAATGGTGAAATCGTGGCTTTACAAGGCATATTGCGAAATATAACAGAAAAGATTAAGCTGCAAGCCGAACTGGAGTATCGAATCAACCATGATGACCTGACTGGGGTATTTAGCAGGGGTTATTTTGAAAAAGAACTTGAAAAATATAATTCAGTCGAGAATAAATCAGTTGCGATTTTCATGTGTGACTTGGATAATTTGAAATACGTCAATGATCACTATGGCCATAAGGTCGGTGACCTGTTAATTAAAACAGCAGCCAATATACTAGACGGGTTTTCAAACGATCAAACAATTGTTGCAAGAATGGGTGGAGATGAATTTGCCCTGCTAATCTTAGATACAACACAAGGAGAGGAAGAGAAATTCAATCAGGAAATGGAAGCGAAAGTAAACTCCGAGAAAATCGAAACCATAGGAGTTACTATGAATCTCTCTGTCGGATATGCATACAGCCGCGATTCCCTTAATAATATCGAAAAACTCTATACCCACGCAGACCGGAACATGTATCAAAATAAGAATGAGAGAAAGCTAGTTAAACGGTGATGAACATGGGGACGGTTCTCGCGTTCCACTTTGGAACGCAAGAACCGTCCCCATGTTTTATTTTTCGACAAATTCTAAATCTATTTCTTTTTTATCCGAAATAAATAGAAAGACTGTATACAGGACAGGGGAGCGGACCATGAAATTGAAGAAGCTGAACTTCAAATTGAAAGCCGGTAAGAAAATGAAATCGAAGCCCAATAAGAAGTCTAATCGGAATTTCTCTGTAAGGGCGAAATTGCTGACAGGGTTTTTCTCGGTTTTAGCGTTGTTGGCGCTGGTCGCAATCATTACAAATTCCGAAATTAGACATGTCAATAACCAGTATTCTTCATCCATCGATGACCGTATGGAGAAGATGGATTTGATTGTGAAAATGAAGGATGCCGTCATGAGGGAGCAGCAGGCTCTATACAAGTATATGGCCAATGGTGATGGTGAAAGTATGATTGAATTTGAAGGTGCGGTTGAAAATTTTGCAAAATCCTCAAAGGAATATTTAGAAGTGACACGGTCTTCCGAGGGCAAGAAGGTTGGGGAAGCCCTTGTGGCGGCTGAGAGGGAATATTATGAGGTCGCTTCAGATGCATTTACTTTTATAAGAGACGAACAAGCAGTGAAGGTTAGGCTGTTAATGCAGGAAAAAGGAAACCCGGCCATTTTTAAGCTGAATTCTGCGGCTGAGGATGCAATGGAGTATCAACAAGATACTTTGCAGGGAACGATTGAAACTCTGACTGGGAATGTTGGGACAGTCTCAGTGGTCATCATCGCCATCAGCGTTGCTGCCTTCATTATCGGGATTGGGATTGCTATGTTCATCAGCAGGGTGATTTCGAAGCCGGTACAGCTAGTTTCACGTGCGGCTGAAGAAGTTGCGAACGGGAACCTTGCTATCGAGAAAATTAACGTGAAGAACAAGGATGAAATCGGTGAGCTGGCAGCTTCTTTTAATGCCATGACCACGAATTTGAGAGAATTGATTTTTCAGGTAAGCAGCACGTCCGAACAGGTTGCTTCATCAGCTGAAGAGATGATGGCAAGTGCGGACCAGACGAATGCAGCGACGAACCAGGTTGCTACGGCGATCCAGGAAGTCGCAAGCGGTGCTGAAATCCAAAGTAAAAACACTGAAGAAAGTGCAAGAGCAGTAGGCGAGATGTCAGTTGGAATCCAGCGTGTAGCGGAAACGACCTCCACTGTCGCTGAGTCAGCTCAGGATACGTCGAAACAAGCGTTGGTTGGTCATGAGTCGCTCGAAAAGGTTATTAACCAGATGAAGTCCATTAATCATTCAACTAATGAAACGAATGCAGTCATTAAAGATCTGGATAAAAAATCAGCCGAAATCGGCAAGATTATTGAGGTCATCACGGGGATTGCCGATCAAACTAATTTGCTTGCTTTGAATGCGGCGATTGAAGCGGCAAGAGCCGGTGAGCACGGCAAAGGGTTTGCAGTTGTAGCCGATGAAGTTAGGAAGCTGGCAGAGCTATCAAGGCAATCAGCTGGGCAGATTTCTGGATTGGTAGAGGTCATTCAAAAAGATACACACCGTGTTGTGGGAATGATGAACAAAGGAACAGTCGAAATTTCCACTGGGACACAATTAGTCGAAGAGACAGGCAAGACGTTTAACGAAATTTTGAGATCAATCGAACACGTCAGCTCCGAAATCCAGGAAGTCTCCGCGATTTCAGAAGAAATGTCCGCAAGCGTCCAGCAGGTGAACGCCTCAATCGAAGAGGTCACAAAAATCGCACGCAGTTCCGTTGCAAGCACAGGAGAAATCGCAGCTGCAACAGAAGAACAGCTGGCCTCGATGGATGAGGTTGCAACATCTTCAGCTTCACTTGCTAGGTTGGCAGAGGAGCTTAGGGAGATGGTAGGGAAGTTTAAAATCTAATGTGAACATGGGGACGGTTCTCGCGTTCCTAATGGAACACGAGAACCGTCCCCACATTTCAAAGGCACCATCTATTTTTATGGATGGTGCCTTTTTACAAACAGGAATTTTCTAATGTATAACGAATTATTTAGATATAAATAGACGCAAGACTGCTGGGGGTTCAGGATGAAAAAGTGGTATAAGCTGGTGTTTCTAGCCTTAACATTGCTGTGGGCAGGCGGCTGTTCGGATGAGAAGGCTGTGGCCAAGGGGGAACTTGAAAAAGCGGAGGTCATCCAGACAAAGATAGAAGTGCCTGTCATTAAGGACTTTTTGCAGAAGTTTGATTTTGAGCAGCGAAAAGAGAGCAAAACGCATGTAGTCCTTCATTTTACCAGCAATGCCGCATTGAACCTTGAGAACCCTTATATTTATGAAGACATTCGGAAAATTTTTAAACAGTACGATGTTTCACCTCATTATATGATCGATCGAAATGGGGTTATTTACTATATGCTGCCGGAAAATAGGGTGGCGCGACATGCAGGTAAAGGCGACTTGGAAGGGTATCCAGAGTACAAGGATCACCTCAACGATTATTCCATCGGGATCGAACTCATGGCAATCGGGACAGAAGCTGAAATGCATTCAATCATTCCTTCTGAAGATTATAAAAAGATTCCACGGGAACACATCGGCTACACAGAAGCCCAATATAAATCCCTCAATCTACTGATTGAAGACATCCTAGCACGGAACCCCAAAATCAAAAGAAACAGAACCCACATCATCGGCCACGACGAATATGCCACAGGGCGAAAAACAGACCCAGGGAGCCTGTTTGAATGGAGAAGGATTATTCAATAATGGAATTTAGAAACGTTTCAAAATGAAACGCAAGAGCCGTCCCCATGTTCCATTGAATGTTTCTGCAGAAATTCAAGTGATAACCGGTTAAATTCGTCGGCTTTTTCAATATTGCATACATGGCCGCATTGGTTAAGAATAATTATTTCGGAGTGTTGGTCCCCGTGCTGGTCAGCTCTTAACTCGTTAACAAACATATGGTCTTCTGCGCCTGATATATAAAGTTTAGGAATCTTTACACTTTGGACATTGGTATAGATTGTTTCAACTTCAGCTACGAGTTGATACCATCCAAGGAAGTTGTTCCGCAGCATTTTTTGTGCTTCATGGATGAAGAATCGTCTAGAGTGCTTATGGTTATCTTTTGGCATGAGAATCAGTGCCAGGATGCGATACAACCACATAAATGGAATCGCTCCTTTTATCAGTCCTGCTATTTTTAAAAGGAATTTTGCCATCCTGTTCAAACTGGTTATTGCTCCTCCTAATACAGCAGACCTCACTCGACCCGGTTCAGTTTTGAGTAATTGATGGAGGATGATTGACCCTAGAGAAATGCCGACAAAGTGTGCTTTGTGAATCGCGAGCTTGTCCAGCGTGTTTGCAATCTCTTTAACGATTAAATCAAAAGAGAACTTTTCTTTATAGGAATCTATGTCAGGTGAATCCCCGTGGCCTGGTAAATGAATGGCCAGGACATTAAAGTGTTTTGAATAGGCCTTTATTTGTTTGTAAAAGATTTTAGAGTTGCCGCCGATCCCATGCAGCAAAACCACGTACTCCGAGCCGTGCCCCTTATATAACTTGTAATCTAGCATTAAAATCTCCTTAAGTCGTTCTGGTTGGTAACTACATGATACCCTTGGTGCTGAGACTAGTAAACCCTTACAAGAGCATTGGAAAACCTTCTAGAGAAGAGGGGGATGCTTGTTGGGGAGAATAATTCTAAAACTTGAGAACCCACGTCTCTCAATATTGTAAAAAAACAGGCACCTCCCATTTAAAAAGGAGGTGCCTGTTCTGTTTATTTTTGGAACGCGAGAACCGTCCCCATGTTCACATCCCCATGTTTCTAGTAATTCATCAACTTCGCTTTCACTAGGAAATTAGCTAAAATTTTGGCCATTTCGTTGCGTTGGGTGTTGCCTGTTGGTGCGAATTTGGTCTTGGCTTTTCCGTTGATGATGCCTGCCTGGTAGACTGCTTCTACGTCTGATTTGGCCCAGCTGCCGATTGATCCTGCGTCTGTGAAGTCTTTTAGACTCTTGGATTTATCTAGTCCAGATAAATCGTAGTTGATGAAGTCTAGTTTCATCGCGCGGCCGATCATGGCTGCTGCTTCTGTACGGGTGATCTTTTCGCCAGGTGCGAATGTGCTGTTGCCTTTACCCTGGATGATTCCGTATTGAATTGCTGCCATCAGTGCGTTGTTGTCGTTAAACCACTCGCTGCCTTTTACATCCTTGAAGCGTGCGTCGTATTTCATGCCTGGAAGTCCAAGTGCGCGTACGAGCAATGCGGTGAATTCTGCACGAGTCAGCTGGCTTGTGCTGCCGAATGTGCCGTCGCCTTTTCCTTTGATGATGTACTTAGATGCTAAGGCTTCGATATACTGCTCAGCCCAGTCTTTGCCGTTGTTGACATCAGAGAAGGTCACATCGTTTTCAACGATTGCGTACGTTGAGTTAGTCAATGACTTGATGGTTGCTGACTTGCCTTCGAACAACGTTGGTACAGCACTGAATGTACCGTCCGCATTCAATTTCACAGCTACAGCTCTTGATGCGTTGAAGTTCTTGTCGCCAAGGATTTCGCGTTCAACATAAGTGCTGAATACCTTGATTTCTGCCTTTTTGCTGCCCGCAAACGCCTCAACTGTAAAATCAACCACTGCTGATTTCAGGTTCAGCTTCGTGCCTGCTTTTACCACGTTCACAGAAACGGTGATCTGAACATCACTTGGTGAAACGCCTAGCTTCTTAGCCAGCTCTGCCACATTGATTTCAGATACAGGAAGTGTGTAGCTTGCATCTTCTGTTACAACTTCAAGTGTTGCTTGCTTATTTTTTGTAAAAGCTTCCGTAAATAAGCTTGCAGGCAGCTGAGCTTTCGCCTTTTCGCCAGCAGCTGGCTTTTCTAGCTTGACTGCCAGGTTGTGCTTGTCAGCTGTGATTGCTTTTACGATCTCTGCTACTTTGTCAGCAGCGACCTTCGTAATCACTTCAACCATGCCAGAAGGATTCTTTTCTTTTACAACTTCAGCAGCCCATGCTGGAAGCTCAATTGTGTGAGGCTTCTCACCAGCTGGCGGGGCAGGCGGGTTACCGTTGTCTGCAGGTGCTTCTGTTGCTTTTCTGTCGAGCTTAATGACCACAGTCGTTAGTGGGTCGATTGTCAATTTGTCTCTTGTTAACTGGAAGCCAGATCTTTCAGCTACTGGTTTTACCCCAGCTTCGTCATTGTCGACAAGCACCTTGCCGCCAGAGAAGTTATAGTCTCCTAGAGTCAGTGTACGTGTTTTATTATCCGCATTCACAAACACATAGTAGTTGCCAGTGTTGTCAGTGGATAGATTTTCGTATGCAATGACTAAGTCAGAAGAATTTATTTCTGGGATGTTAAGCAAAGTTACATTTGAATCAACTAAGTCTTTTTCGCCTAAGCGAAAAGCGTTCGTTGATCTTCTTAGCTCGATCAAACCTTTTGTATAGGCTTGAGTTGTTGTGTTAACAGGGTTTTGCTCTTTGTTTGTTGCTTTCTGCCAGTCAAATTTATTGATGGCGTCAGATGAGTCATAAGAGTCGTGAATGAAATATCCAAATGGATTTCCTTGCTCGTCTTTTAACTCATGGTACTTCTGCTCAGGTACGCCTTCACCTAACCATTGCTTCGTTCTGCCGTATTCCTGGCCTGAATGTAGGAAAGCAGTTCCTTGAGATGTTAAAATAATCGAGTTTCCAATTCGGATGCGCTTGTGAATCTCTAATTCATTTTCAGGTACAGATGGATCCTTTTTGATTGATTGAGCGATGACATCGTGAAGCGTCATGTTATCATGTGCCTCGATGTACTGAACCATATCGCCTGGATCGTCGTCAGCTGTATTTCCCGGCTGACCTTTGATGTTGTTGAAGATTGTATTGATATCTCTAGCTCCGCCAGTAATGAAACGAGGCTCGCCTTCAGAACCGAAGCCAGACTTCAATTCGTTACGGATTTCATCTGAGAATACACCAACATTGTCAGTTTTATCCATCCAATCCTGGTCTGCGCCCATGCCTTTAAGTGCTGGGTCGGAAAGGTGGCCTGCAAATGTTCTCCAGCCTTCACCGATGAATAATGCATCAGGATTTACAGAAGCTGCTGCGTCATATGCGTTTTGGATAGAAGGGTAGGTTGCGTCACCCATCATATCAAAGCGCATACCATCAATCTTGTATTCGTCGAACCAGTATTTCACTGAATCGACCATTAATTTTTCAGCCATTGTATGACTTGTTGCCAGGTTGTTTCCGAAGCCGCCAAGGAAGTTTCCTTTATCGTCCTGGAACGCGTAGTAGTTTGGAACGATGTCATTCAACTGGCTGGCTTTTGCCATATGAGTGTAGACTACGTCAAGGACAACACCCATTCCGGCATTATGGATTGCGTCAATCAGCTGCTTCAGCTCTTTCACGCGCTGTTCAGGATTTGTTGCATCCTCTGAATATGCGCCGTCCGGAGAGAAGTAGCTGTGCGGGTCATAGCCCCAGTTGTATTCATTGCCACCAGCTGAGTACTCAAGCTCTCTTTGGTCCATCTTCGTTTCGTCACCGTAATACCAAGCCATTACAGGAAGCAATTGAACGTGTGTTACGCCAAGAGATTTTAGGTAATCCAGCTTGTCGATGAACGCTTTGTAAGAACCCCATCTTGCGTTCAGGTCGCCTTCGATTGAAGGGTCGGATGTGAAGTCACGGATATGAGCTTCGTAGATGACTGCGTCTTCGCGCTTTTTATATCCATCGATTTTTGCATGACTGAAGCCTTCAGGGTTTGTGCTGCTCAAGTCAATGATAGCTGCTTTACCAACAGTATCACCGTCAGGACCAGCGTTGCCTTCTGTATTTACAGTGAAGGCTGCCATTGATTTTGCGTAAGGATCTAACACTTGGCGAGTTACGCCGTCATTTGTTACATCATACTGGTAAAAATAACCCACAAGATCGGTTACGTTTTCAAGGTCGCCAGGTTTTACGTCTGCAGACCAGACACCTTTTTCACCCTTCTTTAACTCGATGCTGCCAATTTTTTCAGCGGCATTATTTTTATCAAAGAAATTAGCTACAACCTTGCTAGCTTTTGGAGCCCATAATTTAAGCGTCGCTGCTCCATCCTTGTAGGTAGCACCAAGGTCGTTTCCATCATAAGCGTACATTTCATCAAGCATTCTCCAGCCAGTTGAAGCTGAAACGGTTCTGCCTGCGTATGTCACGGATAATGGAAGTTTTTCTAAATCGAATGCTGCTTTTACTTTTGCAGAAGTTGCGCTTGTGATTTCAGCGCTTTCGATGGCAACTTCAGCACCAGTTGAATCTTTAATGGCAAGACTTGCTTTTAAAGATTCAGGCGTTAAGCCATCAGTCATTGTGAAGCCTAATAGAATCGTATTTTCAGAGATGACTTCTGCATTTGTGATTCCTGTTGCTTGCTCCCAGTATGGAGATACGTATACATTGTCATCGCCTTGTCTTACCCAAAGGTGATTGTATTTGTCCAGCAGGTTGAAGGATTTGTCGCCGCCGTCTTTTTCCTGGGTTGATTTGTTAAGTGTGATCATGCCGATTGTTTTGGCATTTTCGTTCAAATCGATATCTACATACGCACCATATCTGTCCGTGTTTGAGAATGATGGTGCATCTGATGTCCAGTTAACAGGAGCATTTTTAACATCGCCCCAGAACCATAGACCGAAGTTTTCGTAATTAGCGTTGTCACGTACGTAATGAACGCGGACTGTGTTCGCTGGAAGGTCGACTGGTTCGTATGTGTACACCTTGTCAGAACCTTGCTTGATAAAAATTTCGTTCATTTCAGATGAAGAAATTGTAAAGCCTTTGTCGCCGCCGTCTTTACCAGCATCACCTTTTGTAATATCCATAACGAGGAAGCCGATGTTCTTCGCGCCTTCTTTAAGTTCTACGTCGATGTAAGCACCATAGCTGTCTGTTTTTTCGAACATTGTAGCACCAGTCGGCCAGTTGGCAGAAGGGGAGGCTACATCGTTCCACAGCCATGCACCGTAGTTATCGTAATTGTTGTCATCGCGTTTGTAGTGGATGCGGATGTGGTTGGCAGGGATTGGTTCTACCGTTCCATCTCCATCTCCGTCGCCAGAGCCAGCAGCTGCCGCTGTGATTTCTCCGCCCTCAACCGTTAGTAAAACAGTACCGCCATCAGCTTTTGCTGGAATTGTTAATGTGATTTCGCCAGCTTCTGATGCAGTATAAGTTTTATCTGCATAGTGGTCAGTTACGACAGCACCTGCAGTAACCGTTAGTTTAACGTCTTTTGCTGTGTCAGCAACGTTCAAGCCGACATAAGCTGATTCGTTTCCATTTTTACGAGCAAAAAGTAAGAACTTATCAGCGTCAGAACCGCCAATCGTTTCACGTTCACCTTTAGCGAACACTTCTGAATGAGCGCTTCTGAAGTTTAATAGTTTTGTGTAGTGCTCAAGGACGTCGTTGTTTTCTACTTTGTCCCATGCAAGGTCATAACGGTTATCATATTGCGGATAGTTGTTTGCTCCGCTTTGGCCAAGCTCTTCACCGTAATAGATGACCGGCTGGCCTTTTGATGTTGCTTGCAGGGAAGCAGCAACCTTCAGCTTGCCTTTGTCATTTCCTTCTTTAAATAAGAATCCGTCTTCGTCATGGCTTCCAAGGAATGATCCTAAAGTAGCCGTGTTGTCGATTTTACCGTTGCGGGCAGTCAGGGCATCATTTGCTGCCTTCAGTTTGCCGTTCACGAAATCGTGCGCAATGCCTTTGAAGTCGAAGTCAAGCAGGGAGTCCATCATACCTGTTTCAAGGTATCCAAGTTGATTATTGGCACTTGCTCCCCAAGCTTCGCCGATCATTTTGTGTGTTGGCATTTTTTCAGTGAGGGCATTTTTGAATGCCATCCATGTTGCGTCTTCAACGTGCTTAACAGTGTCAACACGGAAGTAGTCAATTGTATTTCCTTTAGCTGTAGTAGCTTTCGTGATCCAGTCTGTTTGCCAGTCGATGATTGTCTGGCGGACTGCTGGATCTTCCGTTTTTAAGTCAGGAAGGTTAGCTAATTCACCAACAACCTCATCAGAGCCGACATTTGAACCCTGGCGAAGCAGGTTGCTATATGTGCTGCGTTCTGCGTCAGTTGGGTAACCGGCTGGAGTATTGGAAACTTCTCCATTGATATCTTTCAAGCCATAACCAGTGTGGTTCAATACCACGTCAACCATGATCTTGATGCCTTTTTCATGGGCAGCATCAATCAGTGTATGGAAATCTTCCATTGTCCCGAAGTGAGGGTTCAGCGCGCCGAAGTTGCTTGCCCAGTAGCCGTGGTAAGCGTAATAAGAATGTCCTTCTGTGTTGTCGTAGCGTACATCATACTTGATGTTTTCCACGATCGGGCTGATCCAGATTGTGTTGACGCCTAGCTTATCAAGGTAATCCAATTTTTGCGTGATTCCTTTAAAATCGCCGCCCTGGTACGTACCGCGGTCGTTCTTAGCTTCGTAGTTCTGGTTGTAAGGGTCGTTGTTTGATGAATCGCCATCAAAGAAACGGTCTGTCAGCATGAAATAGATAATCGACTCATCCCAGTCAAAATCATTTTCGCCGACAGCCTGTCGAGTTTTTACCTCTACTGTTGCTTTTCCGTTGTAGTAGTTTCCATATGAATCTACTACAGTCAGAGGGATTTCTTTTGTTCCAGCAGTGATATTGTCATCAACTGCAATCGTGATCGCTTTTAAGGAAGGATCGATTTCAAGCTTGTCAGATCCGCCAAGTGGAGAAATGTCTGCAGTGATTTTGCTGACTTTCAGGTTTTCCGTTAAACCTTGGATATCAAGCTTCAAGACAGCGTTTTCATTATAGTCAATCGCTGCTGGTGTAACGGAGCCTGTAACTGTCAGGTCGGCTTTTTGAAAATCGATTTCTGAAGGTGGGTTATAAGGATCACTCACTTCAGAAGTCGTGCCGTCTTTCATGGTTACAACGTAAGTGTATGACGATTTGCCATTAGGAATGTTCTCGTAAGTCGCTACGAATCTCTCATTCTCTGGTTCATACGTCATTGGTGTTGTTTCACCGTTTAATTTCAAATCTACCTTTTGGATTGTGTCCATTTGGTCGTTTGCGAAAAGGGTTTTATCACGATAGAAGAAAGTTGCGTTTCCTTTATCAATCACCGGAGCCGATCCGTCTGGAACGATCCTGATTTGCTCGACACCGCTTGTTATGTAAGCCTTGGTGAGTGTGTCGTTTTTATTGATTGGAATAAAACGATCACCGAATTCCTTTTGTGCAGTTCCCCAATCATAAGTGCTGCGAAGGACGAACCCCATTTGGGTTGTAGCGTCACTTACAGGAATGTCGACCACCGCCTTGGTGCCTTCCTTGGTTGTAAAATCAGCCTGGCCATCAGCCACGCCAGTATTCCATGTCCAGATATTCCATTCGCCGAAGTTCTGGTCTTCACGAATGTAAGTAAAACGTAACTTGCGATCAGACGCAGCTGTCGTCGATTCTCCTGTCGAAGAACCCTCAGCCGATGCTTCCGGAGCCGGTACAAAAGGCAGCCACAAACTCAAAAGCATAATCGCCGTCATGAAAATAGAAAAACTACGCTTAGACTTCCTACTCATTGACATACTTTCCCCCTTATTTATTAGTTTAATAGAGCCACAGAAGTAGTTGCTTTAACACTTAAAGCGATGGGGGTCAGACCCCCGTCAAGTTAAAGCCTTAACGCATTAGTGTGCCGGGGGTCAGACCCCCAGTACAGTGAAGCTTTAACTTGGTGCAGTATTTCTTCTGTGGCTCCATTAATGAAATCGTTTGCACAAATGAGTAAAAAAATATCTACTCACGTATGCAAACGCTTGCAACATTGTTACTTTTCAATATTACAATATTTTGAGAAATACGGCAATGCTATCCGTGTGTCGAAATGTTGAAATAGTTACAGTTACCTACTAGTAAACTTGGAAGGTACCTGTAACAGGATTTTTGATTAAATTAAAAGGTGACAAGCACCTGCCAAATTTCTGGAACAAAATTTTATGGAAAATAAACTTTCCCAAACCGAGTTTAGTCTAAATAATAAAAAGAAGGGGAGAGTCACACAAAATGAAAACTAAACTTGCCTTTATTATCTTCGGTGCCCTGTTTTTGTCTACGGCTGGTGCATTTTATTATGAAGGAACTCCTGAGGAAGTTGGCGCTTCTGAGAAAACGTACATAGCGGAGAAAGAGGGTAAATCGCTTAAAGAGGTTAATAGCGATGAAGAGTTAGTGAATGAAAGTGTTAAATCGGAAGATAAGGCAGCTGTTGTGTCGGAAAAAGAAGCGACTGAATCAAAGGATCAAGTGACTCAGCCAAAAGAAGAAAAAAACAACCAGGAAAAGGCAGGATTTAAAGATACCATTCAATATGGAGACTCGCTGTATGTCAATGTTATGAATGAACCAAAGTATCAGCGTCAGGCTAAAATCGCCAAAAAGTATGGAACTGAGCTATATGCAGTTCCAGAAACTGATTTATTTGGTTATTTTAAAGGAAAAGAAATGGTCATCAGTAAGAGTACTGGGGTGGTATCAGCCAACCCGAAATACGTTGAGATGCTAAAAGAGCTGTACTCCGGCGAGGGCTTTTTATATGAAGGAGTTATAGAGAATATCGACTTTGTAAATAAGAACGGAGCTAAGGTCACGGTCGAATTTGACCGTTATGAGGCTTATACTATTAGCAAAAAAGAGAATGGGTGGATCTTGTTGTCATGGTGACAAGTATGAAAAGGAGGTGTTAGCCGCACCTCTTTTTTAATTGAGAAAAATCTTAGTTATAATACTAGTATTAAATCAAAAAGTATCATGGGGACGGTTCTCGCGTCTCAAAAAAGTGGAACACGAGAACCGTCCCTATGTTCTTGTTAGGAGTTTAATAATATGCTAATTCACTGCTCAAAAAAGCTATTAGATGAATTGAAAATTAAACCGGAACCTGAGCTGACAGAAGAGCCGTTTTTCTCCTGGAGTGCGCATGTGCTTACGATTCAGCGTAAAAAAATGGTGGTGGCCGTAAACAATTTAAATCGGTATGCCGTGATTTTGTATGGGCTTAAGACGAAAGATTTTAAGAGATTGGATGAGCTCGTCAAGGAGGGCATACGTGAGACGTGGCGGGCAGAGGGAATAAAAGGCGATGTGATAGAGAAATATTTATCAGCTGCAGGAGAAATCCGTTTTACGAAATCGAAAGACCGCTCGTCTGTTTCAAGGTTAAATCGGGCATGTGATTTCGTTTATTTTTTGGAGGAATATTTCGACCCCTATTCACTCATAAATACTCAGCTTAGCCTAAAAGTCAGCCGTGATTTGGTTGGGGCAGGTAAAAATAAATATATCTATCCTTATAGAGAGATGTTTAAAGAGCTTGAAAACCTCACTGGTGAAGGGATTTTTAGTACAGAAGCTGTTCAGCTGAAAATCTCTTTAAAGCTGGATGATCATTCTTGTTGGCGGAGGGTAATCGTGCCGCTCACTAGTACGTTTCATGAGCTTCATGAAGTGATTAATAATTCATTCGGCTGGGGTTGCCAGCATTTGCATGCCTTTTACCTTTATCATTCAAAAAGTAGAAGGAATCTATCTCCTAACCATCCTGCATTCCACGAAGCAGGCTATGAGCCGTTACTTAATATAGTAAGCAGCCCGGAGGCCCTGGGTGTCCCGATCGATATGGATAGGCGTCTGGAACACCATGTAAAACTGTCGGAGTATATCCCGGGAGTCACGCATCTAAAATATCTATATGATTTTGGGGACAATTGGGAGCATTACATCGAGGTTGAGAAGGTCATCAGGGATTATGATACCTATCATCCCGTTTGCCTTGAAGGAGAAGGGGACAGGCCTCCCGAGGATGTTGGGGGCCGACCAGGTTACTCTGAGTATCTTAAGGTGATCAATGACCTGGAGCATCCAGATTATAAGGAAGTCAGTCGTTGGGGACAAATAAATAGCTGTCGGAAATTCGATATTGAGATGGTCAATCGATTGTTTAAGTAAAAAAAGCCTGCCAAATTTGGCAGGCTTTAACCCACAGTTTTTAGTAAAGTAAAAAAGAGCCGCAACATGGCTCCAATTATTCATCCAACAACCGATGAATCATCCGCTCCCGATCCTCAAAAAACTGCTTCATAATCATATAATGATTCGTTTCCTCCAGCTTTCGTTCATGAACGCCATCCTCGCTGAACTCGTAGATTTTAGCGTCGGGATAGGCCATGATGATAGGGGAGTGGGTGGCGATGATGAGCTGGGAGTTTTCATTGACTAAATCATGAATCCTTGTGAGCATCGACATCTGGCGCAGGGGCGAGAGGGCAGCTTCAGGTTCGTCGAGGAGGTAGATGCCATTTCCGCGGAATCGATGGATAAAAGTCGCAAAGAATGACTCACCATGGGATTGCTCATGCAGGGATTTTCCACCGAATGAATCAATTACTTTCGGTCCACCGCCTTCACGATCCATCTCCTCAATACTCGATGCCACATTGTAAAAGCTCTCCGCCCGCAGGAAAAAACCATCACGCGGCTTTTCAATCCCTCTGATGATTTTTAGATAGTCCGCTAGCTCCGAATGCGAATCGTAGGTCGAGAAATTAAAGTTCAGCGAACCTCCTTCAGGGTTAAATCCTAATGCAACCGCTATCCCCTCCAGCAAAGTCGATTTCCCCATCCCATTTTCACCGATGAAGAAAGTGACCTTCGGATGAAGGTCCAGTTGGTCCAACGTCTTCAGACTTGGAAGGTTGAAAGGGTAGTGCCTGAAAGAAGGGACTTCCTCGCGTTTTAGATTTATTCTTCTGATGTATTGCCAGCTTAGGTAGCTCATCGTTCATACCTCGGACATGTTTTTACTAATCATAACATTACAGGCACCTCCCAGAAAACTGGCAGGTGCCTGTTGTTAAATAACTGTCACTAATTTTGGAACGTGAGAACCGTCCCCATGTTCACCATCCATTTGGAACATGAGAACCGTCCCCAAGTTCCACTCACCCTACTGAATCGCCTGGTATCAGGGTTACGTAGATGCGTTCGTTTTCGACTGGTTCGTTGGCTAGTAGTTTTAATAGGTGTTCTGCGGAGACGGCGCCCCATTTTTGTTCGGAGTAGTCGATGGTTGCGAGTCTTGGGTTTGTGTATTGTGAGAGCTCGATGTTATCGAATCCGATGATATGGATGTGTTTGCCGATCTCGTATTTTGTTTTTGCGATGTAGTTGTACATGCCGATGGCCATTTCGTCGTTCAGGCAGAAGACGGCCACTGGCTCGGTGTATTCGCTGACGATTTGCTCGGCGGCTTTTTCACCGGAGGGCTTGTTAAAGTCACCGGGAATCTCACGGTATACAATATCCTTATAGCGATTAACTGCTTGGCGCGCGGCACCGATCCGCTGTGTCGCATCATAAGAGCCCTCAGGTCCAGTGACGGTGTAGATTTTCCGGTGGCCTTTTTCAATCAGGTGATCGATCGCCAGTGTGGCGCCAGATGTATTGTGCAATAATACTTGATTTATATTAGGATGCTCAAGCTCCCGGTCCATGACGACAATTTTATGTCCGGCCTCCGCATGTTTGAGCAGTTCTTCGCTTGAAAAATAGAAGTCGAGGACGATGGCCCCGTCAATCATCCGTTCCGGTATAAAGCGGTGCGATTCCTTCCCGCCGCAGACAATCATTTCGTAACCTTTGCTGCTGAGGGCGTCCTGGATGCCCTGAAGAAGCTGCCCGTAAAAGGCTCCGCCGTAATTGGTCAGGAAGACGCCAATAATTTTCGTTTCCCTTTTTTTCAAAGAACGGGCTGCCGCATTCGGAACGTAGTTCAGCTCCTTGGCGATCGCGAGGATTTTCGCTGCTGTCTCTTCTGTCACCTTCGGGCTGCCGTTCAATGCATAGGAAACAGTGGATATCGAGACACCTGCCCGTTTTGCAATATCTTTAATTCCTGCCACGATTCTCTCTCCCGTCTCTTCAGTAAACTCTACTGCTATTATACCTTGTGAGCGTTTCCATCTATAGTTAATTTTTCAGTTTATAGACAATGACCTCGTACGGCCGCAACTTTTCACCAGGGGAGTCATAGTTATGGATGACGACATCTCCGTCACATACTAGCTCACTTTTAACCTCTCTGTCGGTAAAATTGCAGACAACACGCCATTCTTCATTTTTATATGTTCGTGCGTAAGCAAAAATCTCAGGCTCACTGTCCAGAAGCTTGTAATCTCCATAAACAATCAGGTCATTTGCTTTACGCAGCTCAATCAGCTTTTTGTAAAATTGGTAGATGGACTTATCACTATTTTTATCATTCTCAACATTAATCGCTGAGTAATTCGGATTCACTTCAATCCAGGGCTCACCAGCTGTAAAACCGGCTTGGGGTTCCGTACTCCAATGCATCGGCGTCCTCGCGTTATCCCGGCCTTTTACATAGATCGATTCCATGATGTCTTCATGGGCAAAGCCTTGCTCAATCCGCTCTTGGTACATATTGAAGGTTTCAATATCGCGATACGAGTTCAATTCAGCAAACTGCACATTCGTCATCCCAATTTCTTCACCCTGATAAATGTACGGTGTGCCGCGCATCAAGTGGAGAAGGGAAGCGAGCATTGTCGCGCTCTCGTACCGGTACTCCTGGTCATTTCCCCAGCGCGAAACGATTCGCGGCTGATCATGGTTGCTCCAGAATAAACTATTCCAGCCATTGCCGGCAAGACCTGTTTGCCAGTTTGAGAGGACTCTTTTTAAATCGGCCAGTTCCAGTTGCTTTAAATCCCATTTTTGCTTTCCTTGCTGTTCGTCGAGGGCGATATGCTCGAAGGAAAACACCATGTCGAGCTCTTTTCGTTCCGGACTTGTAAAAAGAATCGCTTTTTCCAGATCGGCTCCACCGGTTTCGCCAACCGTAACAATGTCCGCACCATCGAGAACTTCACGATGCATTTCCTGCAGATACGTATGCAGAAGGGGGCCGTTGTCGATGATACCTTGCTCTAGTTCCTTCGCAATCAAATCAATGACATCAAAACGGAAGCCCTTGATCCCTTTGTTAATCCAGAAGCGCATCACATCGTACATCGCCTCGCGGACCGAGGGGTTATGCCAATTCAGGTCGGGCTGCTTTTTACTGAACATATGCAAGTAATATTGCTCAGTCGTTTCGTCATATTGCCATGAGCTGCCGCTGAAAATCGACTGCAGGTCACTCGGCGGACCACCGTCAACAGAATCACGCCAAATATAATAATCCCGGTACGGGTTATCCTTGCTGCTCCTCGATTCAATGAACCATGGATGCTCATCGGAAGTATGATTCGCAACGATATCCATCATGATGCCGATCCCGCGCCTTGCCGCCTCTGAAATGAGCAAGTCCATATCCTCCATCGAACCAAACTCCGGATGAATCTGATAATAATTGCTGATATCATAGCCATTATCATCATTCGGCGACGCATAGACCGGGCAAAGCCAAATCATGTCCGCGCCAAGCTCCTGAATATAATCGAGCTTCGAAATGATTCCTTGTAAGTCGCCAATCCCATCGCCGTTCGAATCCTGGAAGCTGCGAGGGTACACCTGGTAAACCACACTTTTATGCCACCATTTGCTGTCCATTTTTCTACCCCCAATTCTTAATTAAAAAGGAAGCGGCCGAATAGGCCGCTCTATTTTACAAATAAATTTCGATTGTATTGTTCTCAGCATTGAGCATCTCAAGCTCGTCGGCGCTGATGCGGTAGCCGCCTTCGCGATAACGGTTTGAAACCTTGTCAGCTTTTACGGCCTGCCCGTTGATCTTCGCTCCGCTTTCACTGTTAAAACGATAAACGAAGGTAACTGGCTTGCCATCAATATTGAACTGGAACTCCAGGCCATCTTTTTCCTCTGGAAGAACAGGATCAATCACAAGGTCCTGTCCGTCGCGGCGGATACCCAGTGCATTGGAGATCAGCTGGTTCATATAGATTCCAGGACCGCTTGAGTAGATGCGCCATCCGCCTTTTACAGGAGCCGAGCCGTCGCGAAGCTTTTCAAAGTTCTCCGCAGCCTCATAGCGAGTGTTAAACTTGCCGTCAGAGCTGCTGAAGTAAGCATTACTTTGACGAAGTTCTGCGTTTGGAACGACCTTCTGGATGCTGATCGGGTTAATCGTCTGCAGGCCTTTCCAAACCTCATCTGACTTGCCCAGCTTCGCCATCGCTTCAACGAAACGGATGTGGGCATGGACATACTGCAGACCGATTTCGCGTCCGAAGTTCGCTGCCTGCTCGGCGCGCTTGAAATTCGTGCTTACTCCGCCGGCATAAGTAGCAGGGCGGTCCATCAAACGCACGCCGTCCGGATGGTACAGGCGCTGTTTGATGATTTTGTAGTGCGATTCTGCTTGTTCCGGAGTCAAGAGCTCGCCGATCATACTTCGTGTCATCGGAAGCAGGCGGTACTGGATTCCTGTTTTTGTATCGGTAGGGTGGACCATCAATTCAGGCTTGTCTGACTGTTCCATGAACACGAATCCAGGGATTATTTCTGTAGAAAGCATGTATTTATTGAAATCTTCCTTGATTCCAGCTGCCATCGTGCCTAGCTCATCTGCCAGCAGTAAGTCTTCTTTTTGTAAAAGCGAAGCGAAGTGGCTTACGACCTGATACGTCAGCGCAACCGTCCAGCTGCTTGCCATATACTGCTTAAGTTGCGCGTTCGCAGGCTGGAGCGTGTCATCCCAATCGCCATCGCCGTAAGAAGACAAATACGTATCATGTAAAAAGTGATCCTTGATATACTGGATTTGCTTTTTTACATGATCAAGCAATGTTACTTTTTCCTCGGTGAATTCAAAACTGCCTTTTTCAGTATAAGGAAGCTCTTCGCTTAAGATCGAGTAATCATTCGTTGCTCTTAGGTACTCAACGATGACCTTCAATGGCCAGACGATGATGTCGCCGTGGCTTTCTTCCTGCTGGAACTTGTAATAGTTGTCGAACATGAACCACTGCGGCCAGTTACCGTCATCACTGTACTGGTGAGAGTAGACCGTCTTGATGATGTCTTTAACATTTTCATATTTTTGCGTCGCGATGAAATATTCGGTCGGACCCTGGCACACATCACGCGTTCCCCAGGCAGCGCCGCCGTACTGCTCAAGACCATGAGGTACGGAATAGTGGACGAGCATATTGTGCGTATACCACCATGCGAGCGCGTTAACCTTGCTTAACTCTTCGGTAGTTGCACCATTTTGCGTCAAATTGAACCCGTTCATTGTCGATGCGAAAAATTTGCGGTACTTCTCGATTTCCGTTTGTGCATCGGAATCTGCGAAAGGAATTTCTTTTCCATCAAGCAGACCCTGGACAGCCATACTCCACTCACTTGACTCGTTCAACTCTAAAACCGCCAAAGATGCAGCATCTGCTTCGATGTTCTCACCGAACAATCTTGAATCTTTAACTTCGAATTCACTGCCATTGATTTGCATACGGTAGCTCAGGTAAGGGAATACGGTTGTGCTATCTGCTCTTTCACCCGCTGTAAAAGTAAGGACATTACCGTCTTGCTCCATTTTGTAAGCCTGAGCATACTCGTTATTGTTCATTGATACCTGGTTTGTCACGAGATAGCGGTACGCTTTTCCGTTAGCAGAGCGAACCTGAAGTCGCAATTGCGGTGAATCCACAGCACTGTAAGTAGTGATGACGATCAGGTCATCATTCGTTTTGTAGTACCAGCGGCCATAATTGAAGCCCATTTCGAACATCGATGGCATCGTTAGCAGACGGTAGCTGCCTTCGATTTCAACATAAATCCTCTGTCCGGAAGTCTTCATTACATTCAACGCATTACGAGCATTCGTCAGCATCTTGTTGAACGAAGTGTTGCCAACAACGATGTGCGAGTTGAAAATTCCGTACATATATAAAGTCGTAGTCAGGACGTTCTTGATGTTGTCGACATTGCCGCCGCTCATAAGAATATGGCCATGCGGACGCTCAACCAATAGTTCTTTTTCCTTCAAAACAACATGCTCGTGCTGATCCGTGAAGAATGACAGCAATGAATCACCAGCCGTTTCTTCCTGGTGGCGGTTCGGGAACAGCTCGTTGATTTCTTCTTTTGTCATAGAAAGAGTTTCTAAAGGCTTTCCGATTTTAGCAGAAAGCTGAACCTGCGCTAAGTCGGCAGCTTGATCGGCTTGAAGGGACTGGACTTTCTCCCATGCTGCCGCTACTTCATCAGTAAATTCCAACTCAGTAATCGCTGTTGGGTGATTCTCTTTAAAAATGCCATAGAATACGAACTGCGCTTTACCGTTCAGGGTTACTTTTTCAGACTGAAGGGCGGTGTAGGCAAATTCATATTGATAGACTTCATTCGCTAGATTTTCCTTCGCTAGAATCTCAGGTACATCCGTTTCTTTATAAGAAAGGCCGAAGAATTGGTAGCCGTCTGTTGAGTAGCCAGTTGCTTTTGTCAGTGAACCTTGCTGCACGTATGGGAAGCAGCCGCCGCTCATCGGCTGGTTCTGGCGGGAGCAGACGACATAGCCTATTTCCGCGTCGTTAAAAGCATTGTGGTCGATGTACTGGGACATATACGCTTCATTCGTACGGACAGCGCCCTTGTCAGCAAGGCCCATATCCTGACCGTAAATGACATCAATCTTAGCATCGTTTCCTTCCACTTCAACATCCCAGAACCAAACGCCGCCCTCTGTCAGGGAAAAAGTCACCTGATACTTGAGGCCATGAGCTTCGCCCTTCCAGAAAACCTGGTCGCCAGTGTGGCTGACAGTGCTTGTTGATTTCGAACCAAGCAAAGGATAGAACTGGATTCCGTTTTCTCCGTGGATGCGTAAAAATAAGTTATTTAAAGAGCCGTCGATTTCGTTCGATAGCCACTGATTGATCATAGTCGATTTATTCGCAATCTCATAAAGATCGCCGCTATTTAAAAACGTAAAGCTCAAGTCATTAGCCTGAATGGTGAACTTTGACTGTGTCATCGGTGTCAACTTCTTTCCTTTAAGGTTTGGTATAAGAGGAAGTAGTTCATCGCTAACTACTTCCTGAATTTACTAAATGATTAGATCAATTCGAAAGGTAATTCAACCGTATCCCTGCTGTTAGGTCCAACAAAAGCGATGAACTTCCCTGGGTCGCTCTTGAAGCTTAAATCAGCGTGATGGTAGCGTAATTGCTCTTCTGTAATTTCGAACGTCACTGTCGCTTTTTCGCCAGACTCTAAAACGACTTTCTTGAAGCCTTTTAGTTCCTTCATTGGTCTTACGACTTCACCGGTTACGTCGCGTACATAGAGTTGGACGATTTCCTCGCCGGCCATTTCGCCGGTGTTTTCAACCTCTACAGAAACCGTCAATGGCTTGGAAGCTGACATAGAAGTATCGGATAATTTTACATTGCTATATTCAAAGCTTGTATAGCTCAACCCGAATCCGAAAGGAAGGAGTGGGTCGTTCGGGATATCTAAATACTGTGATACATACCGTTCCTGGGCGTCAGGCGCTCCTTGTGGGCGGCCTGTGTTGAAATGATTGTAGTAAACTGGTACCTGTCCAACAGAATAAGGGAAGGACATCGTCAGCTTCGCGGATGGGTTCGCATCGCCGAACAGAATGTCTGCCACAGCGTTTCCACCCTCTGTGCCTGGGTACCAAGCTTCTAGAAGCGCATCCGCTTCATCCCAGATGCCATGCAGGTCGAGCGGGCGTCCGTTGAATAGCACAGCCACAATTGGTTTGCCAAGCTCCTTCATTTTAGCGGCCAGTTCCAGTTGGACCTCTGGCAGGCGGATATCGGCACGGCATCCGGCTTCACCGCTCATTTCGGAAGCTTCACCAAGCGCAAGGACGATTACATCTGCCTCTTCAGCCGTTTTTACAGCCTCAGCGAACTGTTCCTCGGTACCCGTTTCAATTTCACAGCCCTTTGCTGTTAAAAGAAGGGAAGAGTCCAGCTTCGCCAGCAAGCCGTCATATAATCGAACCGCTTTTTCCTTTGAACCAAGGAATGACCAAGGTCCTAAAATATCTTCGTTTTGTGCGAATGGACCGATTAGCGCGATTTTCTTTTCTTTATTAATAGGAAGAACTCCGTTGTTTTTTAATAAAACAGAAGACTTCACAGCTAGCTCTCTTGTAGCGCCGCGGTGTGCGTCGCTCATGATTAATTCTTGCTCGAGCGCTTCGTCTGCGCCACGATATGGATTTTCAAATAATCCTAATTTATCTTTCAAAGTCAGAATTCGCATAACGGATTCATCGATTAGCTTTTCATCCACTTTTCCGCTTTCAACCTGAGCTTTTAAATGGTCGACATAGCAAGCCGTCATCATTTCGATGTCGACTCCAGCCTGGATCGCTTTGTAGGCAGCTTCCGCTTCATCCTCTGCAACTCCATGAGGAATCATTTCTTTTACAGCACCCCAGTCGGAAATGAGGACGCCGTCGAAGCCCCACTCATCGCGGAGCAGGTCGCGCATTAGTTTTACATTGCCGGTTGCCGGGATGCCGTCGACCGTGTTGAATGCCGTCATGACCATTTCGCAGCCTTCGTCGAGCGCTGCTTTGTAGGCTGGAAGATAGGATTCTCTCATTTGGCGTTCAGACATATTGACGGTATTGTAATCACGGCCTCCTTCAGCAGCACCGTATGCAGCGAAATGCTTCACACAAGCTGCTACTGATTCTTTATTATTTTTCAAGTCTTTCCCTTGGAAGCCGCGTACAAACGACTTCGCAAATTCACTATTTAAGTACGGGTCTTCACCAGTCGATTCCATCACGCGTCCCCAGCGAGGGTCGCGAACAAGGTCAACCATTGGCGCAAAAGTTACATGGACGCCCGCAGCCGCTGCTTCTTTTGCTGCGATTTCAGCGCTCTGCTCAGCCTTGTCTAAATCCCATGAACAGCCGATTGCAAGAGGTACAGGGAAAATCGTTTTATAACCGTGGATGACATCCGCCATAAATACTAGAGGAATGCCTAAGCGGTTCTTTTTCATATGGGCTTCCTGAATGCTGATTGCTTCCTTAGCTCCACCTGAAGCTCCGAGAACCGATCCGGTATTGCGGACATTTTCTTCTGTTATGTTCATAGAAGCAAGGGGACCGGTAATTTGTCCTTCATCCTTGGATCCTTCGAAAAATGGTGTAGCTAATTGAAGTAATTGTGCGATTTTCTCATCAAGCGTCATTTCTTTTAATAAAGAAGTAAGTTTCTGACTGTTCATATGGGTGAACCTCCCCGAAATATATTGAAGGAATAGAAACGTTTCGAATAAAGTTACAACTGCATTATAAGCGCTTTCTTTTTTAGAGTCAATGAATTATCGAAACGTTTCTATTAGTTAATGAAAGCGAAACCATTATTAGCAAGGATTTTAGAAAAAAAGTAATATCTAGCTCAATTTTTTACTTGAAAACGATTACACCATGAAATATAATAGCCCTATCGAAACGTTTCAACCGCTTCCAACATTTCTTTTCGAAAAAAGAGACTGGAATGTTTGAATCGTTTCTCAAGTTTCAACCTATTATTTTTTTAACAGTTTTCGAAACGTTTCACTACGAGGGGGTTTTTCGTAAACGAAGTGCCATATCGGTAGAATTTCGTCAGTTATATAGTAATGATTTGCTATAAACGGGAAAATTAAATGCAAGAACTTATTAAATTATTTTGGGGGTTTTACGAATGAGCCGAAAAATGTTTAATGTATTCAGCAAGAAGTTTGCAGCTGCAGCAATGGTAGGTACATTGGTTGTATCTGGTGCACTAGCAGGATGTTCTTCTGATTCAGGTTCTGAAAAAGACGGCAAGAAAGTCATCACAGTGTGGGGCATGGGGGAAGAAGCGAAGACTCTTCCAAAGATTGCAGATCAATTTGAAAAAGAAAATCCAGAAATTGATGTAAAAGTTCAGGCGATTCCATGGGATCAGGCGCATGATAAGCTTTTAACAGCGGTGGCTTCTAAAAAAGGTCCGGACGTTGTACAAATGGGAACAACTTGGATTCCTGAATTTGCATCTGCGAATGCATTGATGGATTTATCAGACCAGACAGAGAAATATCCAGAATTAGCTGCTGAAAATTTCTATGACGGTTCTATCGAAACAACAAAATACGAGGACAAAGTGGTAGGCGTACCTTGGTATGTTGATACTCGCGTTCTTTTCTACCGCACAGACCTATTAGAGGAAGCTGGTTATAAAGAAGCGCCAAAAACTTGGGACGAGCTTCGTGACGCTGCAAAGAAATTAAGAGAGCGCGGTGATGATAAATACGGAATCAGTATTGATACAAACGAACAAAGCTTATCGTTCATGCTGGCTCGCCAAAATGGATCTAAGCTAATCGAAGGCAACAAAGCTTCTTTTAACGAACCAGAATTCGTTGAAGCGGTTGAATACATGAATGGATTTTTCAAGGATGGCTCAGCGCCGGTTGACCTAGGACTTGACATTATCCAGGCATTCAAAGGTGACGGAATCCTTCCAATGTTTATCAGTGGCCCTTGGATGGTCAAGCTAATCAATGACCAGGCTCCTGAATTAGAAGGCAAGTGGGCTACAGCTGTACTTCCAGCGAAAGAAACGAACACATCTGCTCTAGGGGGATCGAATTTGTCAGTGTTCCAATATACAAAGAACAAAGACGAATCACTTAAATTCCTTGCATATATGAGCAAACCTGAAACTCAAATCAAATGGCTTGAAATGACCAATTCTCTACCAGCTAGTAAAGAGGCTTGGAATGATAAACAGCTTCAGGAGAACGAGTACTACAAAGTATTTGGCGAACAATTGGAAAACGCACAGCCAATGCCAATGATTAAAGCACATGAAAAAATTGCTCAGGACTTCTTGAGCAGATTCGAAAAGATTTACCGCGGCGGTGCAGACATCCAGGAAGAAATGGATGCATTTGATAAAGAGGCTGAAGAAATTTTAGCCAAATAATCTTTAAATTCAGGTTAACTAGCAGGCGGCGTGCCTGCTAGTTGCCTATATTAGTCCAGAACTTCTGGACCAAGAAGGAAGGGACTTACAATGAAAAGCTTTATGGCAAACAAGACTCCTTACTTTTTTCTAGCGCCAGCAATTATTTTACTGACTATTTTTTCGATATTGCCTATTTTTGTTGCGCTGATCATTAGCTTCACTGATCTTGATTTAGTTGGGATTGCAGATTGGTCATCTATTAGTTTTGTCGGCATGGAGAATTATAAAGAGGTTGTCAGTGACCCGATCTTTGTAAAATCTCTTTTTAACACTCTATTCTATGTAGTCATCGGAGTTCCGCTTGTCATTATTATCTCGCTGGCAATAGCACTTCTTATCAATTTTGGAAAAGCACGTATTTTCAAGGCTTTCCGGGTTGTCTTCTATATGCCTTCCATCACAAACGTTGTTGCGGTTGCTGTTGTTTGGAGCTATCTGTACAACCCTCAACTTGGATTGTTCAACCATGTATTAAACCTTCTTAACCTGCCGGATGTACCATGGCTTACAGACCCTACCATGGCAAAGGTTTCGCTTATTTTACTAGCGCTTTGGAGAGCGATCGGCATCAATATGATCATCTTCCTGGCAGCATTGCAAGGAATTCCGAAAACGTACTATGAAGCAGCGCAGCTTGATGGTGCAAACAACTGGAAGCAGCTGACGAAAATTACGATTCCGCTGCTCAGATATGCGATTTTCTTTGTTTCGATTACGACAATGATTGGCTGGCTGCAATTTTTCGAGGAGCCATTCGTCATGACAAATGGCGGTCCGCTTGACAGCACGACATCAGTTGCATTGTTCATCTATCGTAACGGGTTCCAGTTCAGCAACTTTGGTTACGCGGCAGCTGGATCATTCATCTTGTTCATTGCCATCATTATCATTACGATGATTCAATTCAAGCTTCAAAACAAACAGCAGGATTATTGATGAAAGCAGAGGTGAAAGACAAATGAAATCCAGTTCATTAAGCAGCAGTGTGAAGCAGGATAAAAGACAGCAATGGATTGTGGGGATTATCCTGGCGATTGGCGGATTGCTCGTTTCCATCCCATTTGTGTGGATGATACTATCCTCCTTCAAACCGGAAAGTGAAGTCATGCAGCTAACGCCAACGCTGTTTCCGAAGGAATTTACTTTAGAAAACTTCCAGAATCTCTTTATTAATATGAACTTCGGTCTCTATTTGAAAAATACGATCATCGTGGTTCTCTGGTCGTTCGTAGGTTTATTTTTAAATGCGATGGCGGGATACGCATTCGCCAAGTTTGAATTTAAGGGACGAAACAAATTATTCTTCCTTGTGTTAGCGACAATGATGATTCCTGGCCAGGTAACAATGATTCCAGTTTACCTGATCCTGAACCAAATGCAGCTGACGAATACAATGGCAGGGATTGTCCTTCCAGGCCTGGTCGGTGCGTTCGGAATCTTCCTGTTCCGCCAGTTCATGACCACCATTCCGGATGAATTGCTTGAAGCAGCTCGTTTGGACGGGGCAAGTGAACTTAGAGTATTCTGGCAAATCGTCCTGCCAATGACAAAGCCAATCCTTGCCGTACAGGGAATCCTAACCTTCATCGCAGGCTGGAACAGCTTCCTATGGCCGTTGATCATCGCCAACGACGAAAGCCTGTACACATTATCCGTAGGACTCTCGTTGCTGAAAGGCCAATACGGCGGCAACTTCGCCCTGCAAATGGCCGGATCCACCTTTATGGTCGTCCCAATCGTCATCATCTTCATCATCTTCCAGAAACATATTATTGATGGGTATACGATATCGGGGATGAAATAATAAAAAAAGACAGGCATCTTCTATTTTCTAGGAGGTGCCTTTCTGTGTTTAACACGTTAAAGTGCTGGGGGTCAGACCCCCAGCGCGGTGAAGTGATAAAGGGTTAGGTTCCTGTCACTTTTCGATGCTACTTAAAAAGGCTGAATAAACAAGATAGATTGAATTAATAACGGTCAACATACTGACTTCTTCCATAATAGGGGATTTATATGCTTCGATTCTGCGATTGCTGAGCAGGAGGATTTCTTCTGCATTTTTTGCTAAAAAAGAGTCAGGATTGCTTGTAATCGCGACAATCGGAATATTTCTATCTCTTAACACTTTAACAAGCCTGGTGATAAATCTTGTTTCTCCAGAAAATGATACAACGATTGCTAGATCAGATAAGGAAAGTGATTCAGCCTCTGTAATTTGGTTTTCGTGGTTGCCGTAGGCTGTTGAATATTTTCCAAGCCGGAGAAATTTAAATTGGGTATTCCGTGCCAGCAGATGGGAGAAGGTTACGCCAAAAATGGAGATCTTCTTTGTCAGGTGAATTTTTCTTGCTATATTCAAGAGTTCTTTTGATTGAAGCATTGCTGCCGTTTCCTTTAGTGATTCTGCCACATTTTCAAAGTAGTCTTTTACGATATCCTCGTTAATGCTTGCTTCTACTTTTTGATAATCCACTTCACTATCATTAAATTCTGTATATGTCCTTGCGTATTCCTTTAGTTCCTTGAACGAAATATTATCGAACTTTTTACAAAAACGGGAAACAGTTGCTGGAGAGGTGTGGCATGCTTCAGCCACTTGATAAATCGACATGCCGGGAAGCTGATGAACGTTGCGGAGGATAAACTCGGCAATCACAATTTCCGTATTGGTATGGTCGGTGGATGATTCGATAAAGTTTAGTAGTTTCGCTATGAAATTGTACATTTGCCACACTCCATCTAGATTCCTTTTAACCATTATAGACAAATTAAAAAGTTTCATAAAATGAAACTTTTGTGAGATTTGCGATTTCACTTGCTAAGATACTCATGAAAGCGATAACAAACTCTTCTAGGAGATGATCATATGAAAAAGTTTAACCTTTTAATCGTCGGTGGAGGAAGTACTTGGACGCCTGGATTGCTAAAAAGCATTTGTGTTCGCCAAAAGAGTTTTCCAATCAACCGTTTGGTGATGCTAGACGTGAATGAAGAGCGCCAGAAGGTGATTGGTGAATATGCGAAGGTATTATTCCGTGAAGAATATCCGGAGCTGGATTTCAAATATACAACGAATAAAGAGGAAGCTTTTACAGAGGATCTCGACTTTGTATTTGTACAAATGAGAACTGGCGGCTATGCAATGCGTGAAAAGGATGAAAAAATTCCGCTGAGCCTGGGAGTGATCGGGCAGGAAACTTGCGGACCAGGCGGATTTGCGTATGGGATGAGATCGATTCACGATATGGTCGAATTAGTGAACGATGTGCGAAGCGTTTCTAAGGAGGCCTGGATTCTGAATTACACAAACCCTGCGGCAATTGTTGCGGATGCTTTAGAAAGGATTTTTCCAGAGGATAAAAAAATTCTTAATATTTGCGACCAGCCGGAAAACCTTCTACGTTCATATGGAAGATTGCTAGGGTTGACTCCAAGGGATTTTGATCCTGTGTACTTTGGACTTAATCACTTTGGATGGTTTACAAATCTTTATGACAAAGAGGGCAATGACCTGCTGCCACATTTAAGGGAAATGATTTTAGAAGGCGGCTTCAGACCGGCAGACTACGAACAGCGTGATAAGTCATGGCTGGAGACATATGCAATGGTTGAGCAAATGGTAAGAGATTTCCCAGATTACTTGCCAAATACGTATTTACAGTACTATCTGTACCCTGATAAAGTGTTAAAGAAGTTGAATCCTGACTATACAAGATCAAATGAGGTTATGAATGGCCGGGAAAAGCGAGTTTTCGAAGAGTGCCGACGCGTTGCCGAGATGGGAACCTCTAGAGAATCGAACGTTGTCCATAATGACGCTCATGGCGAGTTTATCCTCATTGTCGCTGAATCAATTGCCTACAATAAGGGAGATAACTTTGTCGTTATTTTAAAGAATGATGGAATTATAGACAATCTGCCAAGCGATGCAATGGTAGAGGTCGCAGCCAGTCTGACTGCGAATGGTCCAAGACCTTATGCGGTCGGTGAGATTCCGACCTTCTATAAAGGCTTAATCGAGGGGCAGTTTGCCTACGAGAAGCTTACAGTAGAGGCTTACATGGAAGGCTCCTATCAGAAAGCGCTGCAGGCTTTGACTCTAAATAGAACGGTCGTATCAGCCGGGAAGGCTAGAGAAGTGCTCGATGCGCTGATTGAAGAAAACCGTGAATATTGGCCAGAACTGAATTAAATTGTGATTTTTCGCAGGGAGTGTCGATGCTCCCTGCAATATTAAAATAAAAAAGTATCCGCTTACACTATAGAGGCGATTAGGAAGGTAGGTTATCCATATGAAGAAATATTTCAATTTTGACTTTTTTCAGCGTATAGGAAAATCGTTTATGGTTGTTATTTCTCTTTTACCAGCAGCGGGATTGTTAATGGGAATAGGTACGACGCTTCAGTCACCATATTTAATAGATTATATGCCATTCTTGGATAGTGGCTTCTGGCATACGTTTTCTTCATTAATGAAGGGGGCCGGGAATGTAATCTTTAAGAATCTAGGTATATTGTTCGCGATTGGTATTGCCGGAAGCTGGACAGGTGGGAAGGCAGGAGCGAGTATATCTGCATTTGTTGGATATATAGTCATGCATACCGTGATTGGAATTGTCTTAGGGATTACACCGGAAAATGCTTCTGTACCAGGCAATACGTTAGAACTTGGAATCCCAACGCTTCAGATCGGTGTCTTCAGCGGTATCATGATGGGATTTGTTGCTGCAGCTCTATACCAGAAATATCATGATTTCAAAATGCCAGAAATGCTGTCTTTCTTTGGAGGGGCGAGATTCGTTCCAATCATTACAGCAGGTGTTTCAATCGTAATCGCATTAGTTTTATCTTATGTTTGGCCGCATGTGCAGGATGGAATCTTCTCACTAGGTAAGGCACTGTCAGGTCCGAATACGCCTCCGTTTTATATGTTCTTATATGGATTGGTGGAAAGGTCGCTTATCCCATTCGGACTTCATCATATCTTCTATATTCCGATTCGTTTTTCAGAGGTGGGTGGATCTTATACAACGTTGGCTGGCTCAATCGTTTCTGGCGACACAGCCATGTATATGGCACAGCTTGCTGATAAGCAGGTGAACTCTGCTATTGATATTACTGCAGGCAGATTCATGACTGGTAAATATCCATTTATCTTGTTTGGATTGCCGGCAGTTGCTTTAGCTATGTATCATACGTCAAAGCCTGAAAATAAAAAAGCAGTAGGCGGTTTACTGCTAACAGCTGCAGGTACGGCATTCTTAACAGGTATTACTGAACCTATTGAATTCACATTCTTATTTGTAGCACCATTGCTTTACGTTTTCCATGCCTTAATGGCGGGGTTATCCTTCATGATCATGTACATGCTTGATGTAAACATTGGGTATGCAGGTGGAGCAGGTGTCATTGACTTTGCCTTATTTGGAATTTTGCCAGGCGTAGGGGAGCCATGGTGGTATGTCATCCTTCTAGGACTGGCGATGTCTGTCGTTTACTATTTCGTCTTCCGCTTTGCCATCAGCAAATGGAACCTGCTTACACCAGGCCGCGGGGATGAAGACTCTAACCGCCTGTATTCAAAGCAGGATTACCAGGATCGCGGTAAAAATAAGCAGGCGCAAAGCGTATTAGCCGCACTAGGCGGAGAAGCGAATATTAACAACATCGATGCTTGCATTACTCGTCTAAGAGTCGGAGTCAAAGACAAATCACAAGTAAACCACGACGAGTTGAAGATGCTAGGAGCAAAAGGAGTATTAGAAGTCGGAAACGGTGTACAAGCCATCTTTGGACCGACAGCCGAAATACTCAAGAACCAGATCATAGAGATTATCGATAAGGATAAGTCAGCATAGCAAAGTCTGTCTTTAGTACATTAACGCGCCGGGGTCTGACCCCCGGCGCGTTAGTGTGTTATAGTATGATTCAAATTAGTCTGGTATCTTTACTTCCAGTTTCTTCTCATTAAACCCATATTGGAATTGTACTGTCCACTGTTTTGAGTCTCCATTAAATGATAGTTCCTGGATGATGAGTAACTGTTTTCCGCTTGTTTTTTTAGCATCCGTTATTGCTTTTTGGACCACCTGGGATTCTGATAGTTTGGCTCCAGCCGGCTTGTATTCCGGCAGGACAGTGATATAAAGTGCTTCTCCTTGGCCAGGGTATGATGCTTTCAAATCACCAGCCGATTCTATCTTGACCCTTTGGCCAACTTTTAGTTTCTTTGAGGCATCCGGGAAGCTAAAATGGGCTGCTCCGTAGAATACTTCCTCGCCGCCTGTTTTGCTGAAGTCCTGACTTTTTACTGACACTGCAAATAAATGGTCTTCTGATAAATCCATCACATAAGTGCCTTCCTTGGATGGCTGGTCAGTAAACTCTTTTTTAGGATAGAAGGTATCAGGTTCTCCTTCCTTTGGAGCCATCTTTCCCTGCTGCTCAAAAACAATATTTCGATCAGGAAAAAGCTTTCTTAATTGTTCCTGTTGCTTCTCTGACAGGAAGTTGTGTCCAATATTTATTTCTCCTGTTTGCGTATCAACCGACGTTTTGAAATTACCGCGGCTCGGTGTTCCTGGCTGTCTTTTCACTCTCTGGAGTGCTTGAGCAATTTCATCCGTCAAATTATAATTCTCGGTTGTCGTATAAGGGGAATAGAATATGTGGATATATTTCGCTTTAATTTCTCCTGCATCGACCTTGGTCTGCATTTCCTCAATGAACCTTCTCAGGCGGTCATCTGCCTTTTTAACGCCAATCCAATAGCCCATGCGTTCGCCGTTTTGATTGCTGTTTTCAAAGAAAATGACAGCTGCATCCTCAAGCCCTTTATAGCCGCCATAGATTTTTTCAGAAGTCTCACGGGCTATGCTGCCCTCGACTGCCTGCATGGCAAGTGACTCCGCCAGTTCATCAGTCGGTTTGCCAAACAAGCCATCCTTGAAATCTTTTCTTTCTTTGTATTCTTCGATTTTTTTATCGCGTTCAGGGGTATCTTTTACCGATTGCTTCAGCTTGGCGATGATGGGTCTGTTATTGACCACTTCAATCGTTTCCCATCCAGATTCATTTACCGGAAGAGCATCCTGGACGGGTGTGCTCGCCGCCTTGTCGGCCCCTCGTTTGTCCTTGGTATCCTGGTTATTGTCTGTTCCGCATCCAGAAAGGGCAATTGTCAGTCCTAAAATAGCTGCGATTGCATGAAGTTTGCGCATGATTGCCTCCTAAATATTGTTGCTAATTTAGACGGGCAGGGGAGGGAGAAGGTTACAAGCGAATGGAATGATTTAACACATTAACGCATTGGGGGTCAGACCCCCGGTGCGTTAATGTGGTGAAGTGCTGTGGATCCTAATATTGATTGGAAAGCATGATATGACTCGATTTGAGGGGATTTAATCAAACGTTTGATTAAATTGATGGGAGTGGTGATCTTGCGGGGGTATGGATTCATAAAAAGCGTGTTCTTGTTCATAGAATGGATTGATAAGCCATATACGATTGGTGAGGGTTATTTATATAGAGTGTAAATTAGGGGGAGTCTGATGAAGATGGTGCGGAAGGCAATTATTCCTGCAGCTGGTCTGGGAACGCGTTTTTTACCAGCTACAAAGGCGATGCCGAAGGAAATGCTGCCGATTGTTGATAAGCCAACAATCCAGTATATTGTGGAAGAAGCAGTTGCTTCTGGGATAGAGGATATCATTATTGTGACTGGTAAAGGAAAACGGGCGATCGAGGACCATTTTGATTTTTCGCCTGAGCTCGAGCGTAACTTAGAGGTGAAAGGGAAACTGGATTTGCTGGAAAAAGTGCGCTACTCTACTAACCTTGCGGATATCCATTATATTCGGCAGAAGGAGCCTAAGGGGTTGGGGCACGCCGTCTGGTGCGCGCGCAATTTTATTGGCGATGAACCTTTTGCGGTACTTCTGGGCGATGATATTGTTCAGAGTGAGACGCCATGCTTAAAGCAGCTCTTGAACCAATTCGAAGTCACTCGTTCTTCTGTCATCGGCGTACAAACTGTACCTATGGAAGAGACTCATCGATATGGCATCATTGATGCTTCATTACAAGATGGACGCCGTTATCAGGTCGAGAGCTTGGTTGAAAAGCCAGCGCCAGGCACTGCGCCTTCCAACCTTGCCATAATGGGGCGCTACATCCTCACGCCAGAAATTTTTATGTTCCTCGATAAAATGGAAACAGGGGCGGGTGGTGAAATCCAGTTAACAGATGCCATCCAAAAGCTGAACCAAATCCAGCGAGTATTCGCATATGACTTTGAGGGAAAACGGTATGATGTAGGAGAAAAGAGTGGGTTCGTCAAGACTACCATCGATTTTGCCTTACAGGATCAAGAGTTGAGGTACGACATCCTTAAATATCTTAATGACCTGTTAGAAAGAGAGCCAAAGTAAAGGGTTAAAGAGAACAGGATAAAAATACTATAAATTTTATTGATTATTATTATAATTCAATCATTGACTAGTTCGATTTGACTACTTAAAATAGAAATTAATATAATCTAAAAAAAGTGACGGGATGTTAATTGAAAATTGAGAGTGTTGTCTTCGTTATTAATAATCACATGGAAAAGCAGCGTTATGGTGCTGCAAGGGAAGTTATTTTAAGAGAGTGGAAGCGCATTACGGAGCCTAGTCACTTTCAATTGCTAGGTCAAGAAGCCAAAGAGCTTGTAAAGGTTATTGTAAAAGAAAAAGAGACAAACGAATTCGCTCTTTTGAGTGCTCAGGACAAGCGCATCTTGCGTTTGCTTAATGAAGCGGTTCGTGATGTCAAGCTTCCATATGCTAAGAAGATCTTTTTTGAGCATAGGGAATTGATAGAACAGGCACACGCTCAAAAATGGCTTACGTCCGATGCAAGGTTTATGTGCTTTGCTTGGGAAAAGAATGCTTAATACTAATATCGGGTCAGTCCATGGTGCTAAAAGCTCCGAGGACTGGCCCTTTCTTTTTAGAATAATAGATTATTATTTGTGAGTTTTCTTAGCTTTTCTTTTGCGCCGGCTCTCCAGGCTTTAACAGCGGAAATGGAGACTTGTTCAATTTCTGCAATATCCTTGATATTAAAGCCTTTTAAAAAGTGATAGAGGACCCACTTTGTCTGATTCTCGGTTAGCTGGCTGCTTTTACAATATGAGAGGAGTGTATCTTCCTCGAATGGTATAGTGGCAAATTCATCTTCTATGCTTACCCAGTATTCTTCTTTAGCGGTTGTAGTTGACTCTGCGTCTTTATTCGCTTTCGTCATTTCATTCTGAATTTTTCCTTTGATAAGCGAGTATGCGTAGTTGGTGAAATCTCCTTTGCTTGAATCGAACCGTTCCGCAGCCTCCCATAAACCGATTAGGGCGAGTTGATAAAACTCGTCTTTGTTTTTGTAAAGATTGAGTGAGCGGATTATTTTATACATCATTGGTGTGTATTGGAGCGCAAGCTGGTCAAAGCTTTCCATGGTGAATCCCTTCAGAAAGCGCGCTTTGCAACTGTATTCCCGGGTACCTTTACCATAATAAAAATGGTTAGATGTATCGAATTACGGAAAATTGAAATTTGAAAGGAAAAAGGTTTGGAAAATGCGGTTTTGGGCTTGAAAAATGAATTTTCGGGGTTGATTTTTGATTTTTAGCGAGTTATCAGACTACTTGCGTAAGAGGGGATGTTTTTTAAAGGGTGTCTCTTAATCGGAGTTCTTTGTATATAGATGGTGAATAAAGTTTCATCTCAATAAATAGAGAGGAGGACGATAGGAATGACGAGAGATGAAGTAGTAAAATTGCTGACCATGAGCCAGAGTTATTATCAAAGCTTTAAAATAAATCAGCAAAAGGTTGACGATTGGTATGAGGTGTTGAAAAGCTACTCAATTAAAACACTTAAGAAAAACCTTAAAGCACATGCAACCAAATCAGTTTACCCACCAAGTGTAAAAGAACTGATCAGTGGCCCATACCGAGATCCAGGAACCCGTGCCGTAGCAAATCGACCAGAAACCGAGTTGTTTAGCCAAGCAAAGCATTAACGCACCGGGGGTCAGACCCCCGCCACAGTAAAGCATTAACGCACCGGGGGTCAGTCCCCCGGCGCTTTAACGCGTTGGTGAACTGACCCCCATTTTTTATTTAACTTGATTTAACTAGATCGGCTACTAGGATATAGCGTTGTGGTGCATCCCCGATGAAGTCAAAGGGATAACATGTTGTGACGGTTAGTGTTGGTCTTGGTTTTGGGACGATGACGGTTCGGTCATCAGCGTCGACAATACGGACTTTCCTTACCTTGTAGGTGAATTCGCCTGCTTCAGTCGTGACAACCAGCAGGTCTCCTTTTCCAACTTCGCCTAGCTTGCGAAATACGGTGTCGCGATGCCCTGACAGGACGGAGTTGTCTTTTTCACCAGGAAGCACGCTGCCTGCGAAGTGGCCAACTCCTTTTTCAAGCTCATCTTCATCTGTTCCATGGTAGATTGGCAAATTGGCCTCAAGCTTCGGAATTGAGAGGTTGCCGATCATTTCACCTTGTTCGGGTGCTTCAGGATACAGACTATTGCGGGAAGGCCTAGTCTCTTCTTTTTCAGGCTTGCTCGCAAGGACTTGTTTCGGCTCTGTCTGTTCAGTTTTGAATAGCAGGTAACCTTTCATGAATTTGAAGGCGTTTGACCCGCTGAACCATAATCCAAAGGCGATGACAGCAACAGATAATGAAAGAAGAACCAATTTACCGGTTCTTCTTTTTTTCATATTATTAAGCACGTTTTACATTCACTTTCCTGAATACAAACGCTCCTAAAAGAACGATTGTTAGTCCAGCTAATGTGTTTTGCAGATAGTTGGAAGCTGTGTTTGGCAGCTTTCCGCCTTTTACAGTCTTAGCAACAGTCTTATCAGCAGGCATTTTTTCAACAGCTGTAGCTACTTCTTCTGCAGCTTCAGTTGTCTGCTCAAGGTTTTCGCCTGTTTCTTCCATGAACTCTGAATCAAACATATCCTTCGTAATGATCATGTCAGCTAAAAGCTCACCATCTAAATTAGAGATTTTGATCATCAAATCTGCACCATTTGTAGAATCCAATTGCATTAATGAAGTGAATGAAACAGGTGTTGTCTGTCCATCCTTTGTTAAAAAGTAATCTACATCAAGTTGTAGCAACTCAAGCAGATCGTTCCATACATCGATGAACTCTGCAATCTCTTCTGCAGAAAGATCAGTCGCACTGTCAAACTCAGGGAAATCCATTAAACGTGTGCCGATTTCTTCCATTCCCATGAAAAATTGCTCTGCATCCAGTTCAGGGTTTTCAAGGATTGCGATCACATGGTTAGCCAGGCGGTTCGCTTCAGCAAGTGAAAGGCCGAAAGTATCCAATGTATTGATTAAATCATCTTTTGACTGCATGAAGTATTGCTCAGAAACAGCCCAAGAAAGATCTTCAATCGTTTCGTAGTTATCGATAGAATCTCCGGATTCATTCAAGAAACGCTCTAGTTCTTCTCTTGATTCAAAATCGAACTCATCTAGAAGGAATTGAAGCGTCTCATCCGTAATTGGCGTCATTTCTTCAGCATACAGCCAATCCGTAACGTCAAAGTAAAGATCATCGAAGAATACGTATTCGTCCAAAGAAGCACCGTGCTCTTCAAGTAAAAGGTTGAAATCTTCCTCAGTCAATTCAAACTCTGCAATAAGCTCCTGCAAGTTCTCCTCGTTCAGTAAATCTCCCAAATACATCGTTAATTCTTCAAGTGACTCAAAATCTTCAAGAGTATAATCATGCATATCGCTTAGATAAGTAACAAACTCTTCCTCCGACATGCCAATTTCCTGAAGATAGTTTTGGAACTCAGGATCCTGAGCATCCACAGCCGCAAAAGCAGCGTAAGGCATAGCCACAAAAGTTAGCGATAGAGCTAACACAATAGATAAAATGCGCTTCAAAAAAACTTCCCCCTATTAATATTACAGATATATTACAAAAGTATTATAACGGGATTTCCAAGCTTCAGATAGTAGTATAATATGGAATTTTTGTAAGACATATAGAATTGCTTTAACGCAGTAAACCGGTGGGGGTCAGACCCCCGGCAAGGTGATGCGTTAAAGCGGTGTCGGGTTGGGGGTCTGACCCCCAGTGCGGTAGTGTGGTAAAGGGTTTGTGAACTTTTTGGAAATTTTTTCATCATAGGGAAATTCAGGGGTGTTTTTGTAACTTTGATAGGGTTAAATGCTTGTTTGTTCTTTGATAGTGGTAGGAGAGGGGATCATTTGATGATTGGAAAATAAATTTTTGTTTATTGGCGAAATATTATAATAGAAAAGCAATATTTTATCAATGTGCTATATTTCTTAATTTTTCTCTCAAAAATATCCTTGAAAAAATATTTTTGTGAAATAAAAATTAACATATACTTTTATTTATGGGATTATCTATAATATACCTGTGTAAGTATTCTGATAAAAACATATAATCTCATACTCCATAGAATTCTCCATCAATACTCATCAAGAAGCGATCAGAATTTCAGTACCTGATTTTCCTTTCCCTCATTTAATTATTTTAGCGACATAACTATTTACATCATGAATCATGTTTTTTTACAGTCAAAGGAGGTGGGTGTTAAACGTACTTTATAGATTCACCTATAAAATATAAACTCTGGGGAATTCGTCAACAGCATGATTTCCTGGGATTGATGTTGGATTGAATCCAACTGAAATATTCCCCTTGTTCGCAAATAATGCATAAGGTGAGGCGTTTATATGAAGCTTGTAAAAGATGATTATAATATCAATGAAAAAACTGTGCTGCTGACTGGAGAGTATGTTAAGAATGGCCGTCAGTGGACAAGGGTAATCGAGGGTGAAGAAACATTTCTCGTGAAAAAGCGACCAATGGAGCTCATTAACAAGGCTCTGCTGTGTTTGGGGTCAGATTTCAGAGCAGCACGCAGAAGCTCCAGGTACATACTCGGGGAATGCCACATGTGCCCGATTAGAATCAATTGCAATCTCGGAATCTGGCTGTTTCCGACTAAATCGTACAGGGATGAGCATTGTATCTGGTTTTCGTTGATGCACGTCAAAGATACGAAGCCTTCCGGAATCAGAAGGACCAAGGTGTTTCTGAGTTATAACCATGAGTTTGAAATCGAGATGAAGGAAACTTCTTTTAAAAATAAAAAGAATAAAGCGATCCAGTTAAGAGAGAGTATGCTGAGGAATTCACAAAGCCCGCTTACTTTTTACCTGGAGCCGAAAAAAGGGCTTAAAATTATTGAGGGTCCTGGCTTAAATCGGTATGAATTGAAGAAAGAATAAACGTGTCTGGCATCTTCCAAATAATAGGAAGGTGCCAGACACGTTTATTTTGTCGGCAAAGGTGGGTAAATAGATAGTAACAATCTACTAAACCGAAAGAGGTGTTGATGATGAACAACGAGAAGAAATCGAATTTCTATAAGCCCGAAGAGCATAGAGGACTATTCATGGATATTTTAGAGACGGATGATAACACACAGCACCTTCTCAAGCAGGAAAAAACACGATACACAGAAGGTGCTGGTGAGATCATCGACAAGGTTCAAAATACTTTCCTTGAAAAAAGAAGAGCTGAGGAAATTGACCTTTCACTTGAAAAACGCGATAAAGAGAGATTTATGGCATTGACTTCAGAGGGATGGGAAGAGATTTTATAAAGTTATCACAATTCGATTGAGTATATTAAAACGTCATTTATTAGTAGATGGCGTTTTTTTCTGTGCAAAAGTCTACAACATATTAAGTACCGAAATCGCAATGATTAAATTATCCCATCAATTTTCCCTTTAATCAGTTTAGTAACAAAGATTTATTAAAGCCTGTCCTCAAAACTAATACTTATAGAACCATGTTCTTCACTTTTACGGAGAATAATTACCTTTAATCCATATTTTTTAACTATTTTGGTAAAAATGTAGTCTGAAAGTCTTGATTTTTACTGATATATTAATATAATTATATTTGGATATTTTTTCTATAAATAGAAAAATTATATTTTTTTACCGTTATTTTCGTTTTTAAAACGACTATATAAATTACTTTTGAGGAGTGTCGATGGTTTTGGGGAAAAAGAAGTATGAGAAATTTTTAGCTGCAGCTGTATCTGCTGCAGTTATCACAAGCGTTGCAACACCTGTAATTCAAGCTGAGGCAAGTTCTTTTAGTGATGTACCACAGACTTCAGCCTATTATGATGCTGTACAGTCCATGACATCAATAGGGGCAATCTCGGGTTATGCTGACGGAACTTTTAGACCGCATTTGAATGTAACTAGGGCACAAGCTGCCAAAATGCTGGCTTCTGTATTAAGCCTCGATGTTACATTGGAAAAACAAGTTTCATTCTCTGATGTAAACAAAGATGCTTGGTTTGCTGGTTCGGTATCTGCGTTAGTGAAAAAAGGAATCATTTCTGGATATGCAGATGGAACTTTTAGGCCCAATGACACAATTACTAGAGCACAAATGGCAAAAATGCTTGTTAATGCTTTTGAATTAACAGGCAAGGAGTCAAAAAATAGTTTTAAAGATGTTAAGCAGGGAGATTGGTTCTTTCAATACGTGAACACACTTGTTGAAAATAAGGTCACAGTTGGTAAATCACCTTCAGAATTTGGTCCTGGAGAAGCAGTGACTCGCGGCCAAATCGCAATTTTTATCCATAATAGTAAAAAAATTGTTAAGACACCTGAAGTGCCTGCAGATAATGGGGGAGTTGTTGTTCCTTCAAATCCAACACCACCGCCAACTACAGAGCCGCCAACACCACCTTCCACGGTAGATTTTTCAAAGCCAATCAGTGAAGCTGGTACTTACGGACCTGCATCAGGGACCCAGACTATTAATGGTGATGTAGTCATTTCAAGTCCTGGAGTTACCCTTCAGAACGTGAATATTACAGGTAACCTTATTTTAGGTGCTGGCATTGGTGAAGGAGAAGTTTATTTAAATGGAGTGACTGTTTCTGGTACCACTGAAGTAAGAGGTGGAGGAGAAAATAGTATCTACTTCAATGATACGGTCTTAGCAACTGTCATTGTAAATAAAAACGACGGGAAAATCAGAATCGTTGCTGAAGGTTCAACAGTTGTAGCTGATCTGCAAATTGAATCCTATGTAAAAGTTGAAGAAAAGAACTTGGATCAAAATGCCCCTGGGTTCACGAATGTTGTCCTTGCCGAAAGTGTCCAAAGTACAAATCCAGAGCTGGCTGTTTCGTTGACAGGAACGTTTGATACTGTTAATTCAAGAGCGACAAACGTTCGAATTAATTTAACAGAACAAACGGATATCCAGACATTGATCATTAACGCATTAGCTACTGTATTAGGAACAGGAACAGTTTCAACAGCTGAAATTAATGCTGCGGGAACATCGCTAGAGGCTCGTCCAAGTAATCTTGTTTTGACTATTCCAGCGGGTGAAAGCATCCAAATTGGAACGGGAGATCAAGCTCAGACTGTCACAGAGAGCTATTCTAATATCGAAACGACTGTTTTAACAGGAGCGTCTGCAACCCAAGGGATCATTGATGTGAAAATGGATTCCTTTGTCGCTGACTTAAACGAAAGTGATTTTACAGTGACGGCTAAGTTGGTTGGAACAGATGGAACTGAAGAATCAGTTGAATTACAAAATCTTTCATATAATCCAAACCAGCAACGTTTCACATACGAACCGGTAGCATTGGAAGGAAACGCTGACAAAACTTTACAAATTACAGTTGCGCCGGCAAGTGAAAAAGTAAGTGGAGAAGCACGGACAGTTGAGGTTAAGATTGGAACTGGCTTCGAAGGCAAAATTACTGATATTTATGGAGTAGGTGTCGCTGGTCTGAAAATCAAATTCAGAGCGGGTTCAGGTACTACAACTGGTGAGGTTGTTGGAGAAGCAACTACGGATAAATACGGATATTATTCTGTATCATTACCTGCAGGAATTTATACAGGGGAGCTTTCTGGTGAAGGATATATGACTTCCTATATGTTTGGTACTGCTGAGACCAGCCAGTATGTATTAGAGCAAAATGAAACAGCGATCCGTGCCGCGGCAACAAATGAAGTGAAAGTGATGCTGTCATGGGGTGAAAATCCAAGTGATTTAGATTCCCATTTATATGGATATACTCCAGAAGGAACTGGAATGTTCCATACTTGGTTTGCTGATGAAATCCATTCTGAAAATGGTGAGCGGATTGTTGACCTGGACTGGGATGATGTTGATTCATTTGGTCCGGAAACGACTACAATCCGAAAATTAAAAGACGGAAAATATAAATTTATTGTTCATAACTTCTCTGGCGAAAGTCCACTATCAACTTCAAGCGGTAAAGTAGAATTTTTCAAAGGAAATTCAACTACTCCGGATTATACCTTTAGTGTACCTGAAGGTGATGGAACGGAACGCTATTGGATTGTATTTGAAATGACTGTATCCAACAATGGCGAGACTATGAATGTTGAGGCAATCAATACACTAACAAATGAGGAACTGGAATTCTATGGAGGTCCAGAGGCTCAGGAAGTCATGATTGAATCAGATACTCTTGAAGAGGGAACCTTAGAAGCTGGCGATACAATCGATTTAAAATTCAATACAGTTTTGGAAAATAGCAATGGCGAAGCTGTAGAAGCCGTTCGTAATGCATTAGCGGGAACGGAATTTGACGGGAAAGTCGAAGTATCATCTGTCGCGGGTGAAAATTTAGATACTGATGTCATTAGATTGAAAGTTCTAGAGGGACAATCTGTAAACCTTTCAATGGTAGGTGAAATTTATCTGCCAGAGGGAGTACTTACGGATACGGATGGAGTAAAAAATCTTAGTGATATTTATTTCGGTTTATACGGAAACGGTGATCCGGGTTATCCAGGAAATGAATATCTAGAATATAATATTGATTCTATTACTAACAATGGGTTGTACCTTCCCCTAAACACAGAAGAAGTAGGAGCTTTTGCTACAATCAGCAATGGTGATTCCGTATTACAGGAAGACACCGGCGATGGCAATGGTGATTACACTTATGAAACCCAAGGTCCAGATTTTGGAATCATTCATCTTAAAAAGGAATATATGGATAGCCTGAATTTACAGGCAGGAGACCTAGTGGACTTTGCTCTATCTTCAGAAGCTGGTGAGCAACTTAAAGTAGTAACTGTTGAAGCCGTAGATTATCCTACGTTCAGCCATAACTTTAGTTTTAGCGACACGGATGGTAACCCAGGTGTGGTAGTAGCTTATTTATCTGAAGCGTTAGGATCAACTGTTGGTGTTGAGTTAGAGAATAATGCAGACGTATCTGCCGCTGTTACTGTGGAAAAAGACTATGGAGTAATTAACGGTACAACTGCAGTTTATTTGCAAGATTTTGATGGCGACAGCAGCAATGGGAAACGACCTGCAATCATGATTTCAGGACCAGAAGGGGAAATAATTGAAAGGCCTGTCACTATCATAATAGACGATACACTCATGGATTTAGATGGCAATTCATTTAGACCAAATGAAGGATTCGTTTTATCTGATTTCTAAATAGTAACAGTTGACAGGCACCATCCAATTATTGGATGGTGTCTGTCGCTTTTTTTATTATTATAGTAAACTATAGATAAAGAAAGTGATAAAGGGAGAGCGTTATATGATTTTAGTTGTTGGCGGTGCCGGTTATATCGGCAGTCATCTTGTTGAAGAATTGGTTAAGACGAATGAAGTTTTGGTGTTGGATAATCTTTCGACTGGGCATGAGAAGGCGATTGACCCTCGTGCTGTTTTTGTGAAGGGTGACCTTGGGAACGAAGCGGACCTTGAGGCTGTTTTTAGCAAACATCCTATCAAGGCAGTCATGCATTTTGCGGCTAATAGTCTCGTAGGAGAGTCAGTCGTTGATCCGCTGAAATACTATGAGAATAATGTGGCCTCCACACTTACGCTTTTAAAAGTGATGATGAAATACAACGTGAAGAATTTTATTTGTTCATCAACGGCTGCTACGTATGGAATTCCTGACGTGGATATAATCAGTGAAGACAGCCCGACTGTTCCGATCAATCCATATGGCCAGTCAAAGCTCATGGTTGAGAATATTTTAGCGGATTTCGCGTATGCGTATGACATGCGATATGTGGTTCTGCGCTATTTTAACGCAGCGGGGGCAAGCGCTTCTGGAAGAATCGGTGAGATGCATGATCCTGAAACGCATCTGATTCCGATCATCCTCCAGCATCTACTTGGACAGCGCGAGCAAATTTCCGTTTTTGGAGATGACTATGAAACGCCAGACGGAACATGCATCCGTGATTATATCCATGTGACGGATTTGGCGAATGCCCATATTGTTGCCCTTGAATCCCTGTTGAATGGTCAGAATAAGACCGCCACATATAACTTGGGGAACGGCCTTGGCTATTCAGTAAAAGAAGTGATCGATACTTGTGAAAAGGTAACAGGACGTAAGGCGAACGTTGTCATTGCTGAACGCCGTGCGGGTGATCCGGCAAGATTGGTTGCTTTTGCGGATAAAATCTACCAGGCTTTGGGCTGGAAGGCAGAGCGGAATTTGGAAGAGATTATTGCTAGTGCCTGGAAATGGCATAAGCATCAGAGTGCAGAATAGATCAGGCGGGAGCCTGGAAGTTGCATCTAAAGTATAGAATAAATCAATCGGGTACATGTAAGTAACCTCAAACCATGGATATTATCAGACGTGTAACGGAAGTGGCATCAAAGTAAAAAAATAGATTCTCCTGGAACTCAGATTTAGCATAAAAATAGAGCAGATCATTCAGTGCCTGAAAGCGGCGAATTTAAATCCCATCCAGTATATTAAGGTACAATTAGAATTGATTGTGTAAAAATAATATAAAAATATTACGCAAAACGAAACGAATAATTATAACCTAGAATGAAAGTGCTAGTATACATCCAATTTTTGGATAGTAACTAGCGCTTTTTGATTAGAAAAATAAAACTCTAATTCTTTTGAAATACTATTCTGATAGATATTTACTACTAAAGTAATATATGGTATTAATTAAATAATCGGAATTTTTATAAATTCCAGAATATTAAAAGGAAGGGGTAAATTTTAAAAATCTACTAAATTTACATAAGGGGGAAAATAGGTGTTAAAAAAAGGTATTGTTAGTGCTCTTGTATTGTCGATGGCATTCTCGAATGCTGCCATGGCTGCTGTTCCTGAACCGGCAGCAAAGGTGAAACCACAGGTTCAAAGAAGTTTGACTGACGCTGTTGTAAGCTATGAGGAGAATCAGAAGGTCCGTGTAATTGTTGAACTTAAGGACAAGCCAACGATTGACTTCGCACAGAAAAAAGGAGTGAAGTACAACGAGCTGGATGAAGCAACAAAAGAGAGTTTGGAATCTGCAGCACTTAAGCAGCAAGAAGAGCTAGTCTCTCAATTGAGCGCAAAAAAATTGAATGTAAAAGTTCTCGAAAATTTTACAACAGTAGTGAACGGATTTAGTGCTGAGGTAGAGTACGGGAACATTAAATTTATAAAGAATCTGGAAAATGTTTCAGACGTTTATATTACACATGAATATAAGCGTCCTGAAGTAAAGCCTGAAATGCTTTACAGTAAGGAATTGGTTGAAGCTCAAAAGGCTTGGGATGAATATGGCTATAAAGGTGAAGGAATGGTTGTAGGGGTTATCGACACTGGTATCGACCCTTCTCACAGAGACATGATTCTTTCAGCTGATACAGACGAAGAGCTTTCAAAAGCAGACGTGGACCAAATCGCTAAAGATAATGGCTTGAAGGGTAAGTATTATACGGAAAAAGTACCTTATGGCTACAATTATATGGACGATAATGATACCATTCTTGACCTTGGTAAAGAAGCTTCCATGCACGGAATGCACGTATCAGGTACTGTTGGTGCTAACGGGGATGAAGAACACGGCGGAATCAAGGGTATTGCTCCTGAAGCGCAAATCCTTGGTTTGAAGGTTTTTGGTAATGACCCTGAAATGCCATCTACATTCAGTGATATTTATGTAAAAGCAATTGACGATGCGATCAAGCTGGGTGTTGATGTTATCAACATGAGCTTAGGTTCAACGGCTGGATTCGTTCTACCTGAAGATCCAGAACAAAAAGCTGTTCAAAAAGCAGTCGATAATGGCGTGCTAATGTCTATCTCTGCAGGTAACTCTGCTCACTTCGGAAACGGATGGACTTCGGCTAACCCTAGCCCGAACAACCCTGACATCGGAGTATCTGGTTCTCCAGGTGTTTCTTACAATTCCTTACAGGTAGCATCTTTTGAAAACAAGTTTATGGATCTTGATGCGATCACTGCTAAAGTTGGAGATGCAGAAAGCAAATATCCATTCTTGTCTGCAAGCTCAGTACACCCGAATGATATCGAGAAGAAAGCATACGAAGTTGTATATGCAGGCCTAGGCCGTAAACCAGGCAATTCTCCAACAGCTCCTGAAGCGGATGACTTTGTTGGCTTGGATTTAACAGGCAAGATTGCGTTAATCAAGCGTGGTGAAGCAGGTTTCGTAGACAAAGCGAAGAATGCGCAGGCTGCTGGAGCGGCTGCTGTCATCATCTTTAACAATGCAGATGGCTATGTAAATATGGCTTCGGATGCTACTATCAAAATTCCGCAGCTATTCATGCTGAAGACTGATGGAGACGCATTAAAAGCTGCACTTGAGGCAAATCAATCAGTAACATTGGAATTCAAAGGCGATGTGACAAAAGCATCCAATCCATCTGCTGATAAAATGAGTGATTTCACTTCTTGGGGCTTGACTCCAAACCTTGATTTCAAACCTGAAATCACCGCACCAGGCGGACAAATTTTATCAACATTCAATGATAACAAATACGGAATGATGAGCGGTACATCAATGGCGGCTCCACACGTTGCCGGGGGATCTGCTCTAGTACTTGAGCGTGTTGATTCAGAGTTTGGCGTGAAGGGACTTGAAAGAGTTAACCTTGCTAAAAATATTCTTATGAACACTGGTGCACCTGTAATCGATAAGGGCGCAATCAATAATATGTTTGAATTTGGCATTCCTTACTCTCCAAGACGCCAGGGTGCTGGATTAATGCAGCTGCACGCAGCATTATCGACTCCTGTAGTAGTTGCTGAAAAAACAACAGGAGAAGCAAAAGTTGCTCTGCGTGAAGTAGGAGACACGGCTACTTTTACATTAAAAGCTAAGAACTATTCTGATGCAGCTGTTAGCTATAATGTAGGTGTCAATGTCCAGACTGACCTTGTCCTTTTCGGAGAAATGGGCTATGAAGCTAGCAAACTTGAAGCTCAGCCATTAGAAAACGTTCCAATGACTGTTAATGGTGTGGAATTCAATCCTGAAGAGAAGCCGGTTATTGAGCTTGCTGCAGGTGAGGAAAAAGAAATAACTGTTGAGCTTGACCTTGCTGCTGCTATGGTAATAAACCGTAATGCTACCGGATATGTTCCTGCAAAGGATGTTTTCAAGAACGGCTATTTTGCTGAAGGTTACGTTACTCTAACAGATACTGCTGACACTAACCCTGCGTTGACTGTTCCATACGTTGGCTTTAAGGGTAAATGGGGCCAGGCACCAATTGTTGATGCTCCAATGTGGGATGCGAACACATTCTACGGAATGACTGGCCTATTGGATGAGAACTACAACTTCCTTGGCTATGACGTAGTGAAGGATGAAGTGAAGCCTGAGTACATGGCATTCTCTCCAAATGGCGACGGCTCACAGGATAAAGTAATTCCGATTGTTTCATTCCTAAGAAATGCGAAGCAAGTAGAATACAATGTCCTTGATAAGGACGGCAAGAAAATCCGTACTTTACGTACAGAAAACAATGTTAGAAAGAATTACTATGATGGCGCAAGAAGCCCAGAGTATTCTTTGAACCCTGCAAGAGCATGGGATGGCGTGGCTGATCTTAAGAATGTTCCAGAAGGAGACTACCAAATCGAGGTTCGTGCGATCGTAGACTACCCAGGTGCTGAATGGCAGTCATTCAAATTCCCTGTAAAAGTAGACGTAACAGCTCCAACAGTTGAAGCAGCTTTCAATGCTGAGACTAAGGAACTGACACTTACGAATGCGGCTGACAATGAAAATGGAAGCGGCCTGGCATATGTGGATGTCCTTGTTGATGGTGAGTCTGTACTAGATGCTCCATTAAGTGGAGATGGCACATATACACTTAGCAAAGTTTCTGAAACGAATTATGTAGATGTTGTGGCTGTTGACTATGCTGGTAACATCACTGTAGTTAACGCACAGGATGCTGCTGATGTTGAAATTCCAGATGTACACGTATTGACTCCAGAAGCATTTGGAACAATCAATACGAAAGAAACAGTTGTTTCTGGATGGGTTGCTGACAATTCTGGCATCCATGACTTGAAAGTAGCTGGACAAGATGCAGAGCTAGTTTATAACCAAGCTGAAAAGCGTTATGACTTCTCAACTAAATTGACTTTTGATTCAGACGGAGTCAAGTATTATGACGTAAGTGCTGTTGATGGAAAGAACAACAAGATTTCCTTCAAGCGCACAGTATTCGTGGATTCAACTGCCCCTACTTTAAAAATAAAAGGAGCACCAGGAGCGGTTGCGCCATCAGTTGATAAGGTAAAAGTATCACTTGATGTTGCTGACAACTTCGATGAAATCCGTGTTTATGTAAATGGAAACGAAGTATTCTTCAACGAGTACCTTGAGCCATACGCAATGCGTAATTTCAAGAAAACAATTGACGTTGATTTAGATCTGAAAGATGGCGACAACAACTTCGTATTTGAAGTTACAGACCTTGCTGGCCACAAAGCCACTGAAAAAGTCACAATCAAGAAACTAGTTGAAAGCGGAACTCCTGGCGGTGGAACCGTTCCTGGACCAGCACCTGCTCCAGTACCAAATACTGACCTTGGTCAAGTTGATGTAGACACTTCTAAGGGCGAAGCAACAGTATCTGTTGATGAGCAGAAATTCGCAGCAGCACTTAATGATTCTTCAAGCAAGAATGTAACTTTAGACTTGTCTTCCGTTGCAAACGTAAATACAGTTAAAGCAAAACTTCCTGCAGACTCAGTTGCTAAGGCGGCAGAAAGCAAGAAGAGCCTTACACTTAAGACAGGCAGTGAATCAGTTGACGTTCCAGCCACTGTTCTAGCTGACCTTGCTAAGGAGAAAGGTAATGTTATCTTCACAATCGGTAAAGCAGCAGTTAAAGCATCAGCTGCACAAGCGCTTGCTGAAGTGAACCTGTCTGTAGTTGTTGAGAAGGATGGAAAGCAAACTGCTTATACGAAGTTCGATAAGCCAGTAGCTGTTTCTGTATCTGTAAGCGGCAAGACGTTCACAGATAAGCGCAAGGTTGCTGCATACGCTGTAACTGGCGGCAAGCTGGATTACGAAGGCGGTAAAGTAACTGGTGAAACATTCACATTCAAGACTCATCAAACTGGCAAGTTTGCAATCTATGAAAACAGCAAGACTTTCAAAGACATCAAGACTCACTGGGCTAAAGATGAAATCGAAGTTTTAGCTTCCCGTGAGATCGTAAAAGGTAAAACAGATGAGTTGTTCGCTCACGGCGAAAGTGTCACTCGTGCACAATTCGCAGTGTTGGTAGCACGTGCATTGAATCTTCCTACTTCTGAATACAAAGGAACATTCAAAGATGTACCTGCAAGCTACACATGGGCTGCACTTGAAATCGAAGCAGCAAACCAAGCTGGAATCATTTCCGGCATGGGCAATGGCAAATTTGCTCCAAACGAGAAGATTACCCGCGAACAAATGGCCGCAATGGTAATCAGAGCGATCGAATACAAAGACGCTAGCGTTCTTGATGGAGTAAAAGCACCAGCTTCATTCAAAGACAGCAAGAACATCAGCAACTTCGCGAAAGACTACGTAGGCCAAGCAGCAGCACTTAAGCTCGTAAACGGCTACGCAGACCAAACATTCGCACCAAAAGCCGACACAACACGCGCCCAATCAGCAGTCATCCTATACCGCCTGTTGGACGCACTAGGAGAACTGAAGTAAACACAATTTAGCACACTAAAGCACTGGGGGTCAGACCCCCGGCGGTTTAAAGTAGTAAAGTGCCGGAGTGTAATTCCATTTAAAGTGGCAGGCACCATCCAGTTTTGGATGGTGCCTGTTGCTATTTGTTGATTAACGTATTGGAGGGGAGACCCCCAGCAAGGTAAAGTGTTAAAGCGCTGAGCGGCTGATCCAAACTTAATGTTCATTAAATGGGACTGTTGTTTTGGTGTTGCCTTCTAATATTAAGACTTCTGTTCTTTCCTTTGAATTTTCTTTTTGTATTTCTATTACAAAGGTTCGAGGGGTGGCATCGGCTGTGCAATTTCCATTCGGCGCTCTAAGATTGATCGTAATCTTTTGCTCCGTTAGTTTCAAATCTTGAGAGTTTAGGACTAATGGGCAGCTTCCCGATTCCTCAACACTCAGGAAAAGGATTTCCTTTGTGGTGAAATTAATCTGAGGACTTTTTCTCGTTAACTGATAGAATTCCCATGTTTTTTCAAAGTCGCTTTCATTACTCGTCGTTCTTACTGCATAAGAATAGTAAGGTGATTCCTCACGCTTAAATGCAATCTCATTAAAATTCACAGGCCAAACCTTTTCCGACTCTACAATTCTTATTTGGCTGGTTTCAGTTTCATCACTGCTTTCACATCCAATTAAAACTAAAGAAAAGAATATAGCGAAAGACAAAGCAAACTTCCTTTTCATTCAAGTACCACTCCTTTGATCATTTGACGTATAAGCAGGAGAAGAGTTTCATCGTTTATTAGTAATATCATCGCACTAACGCATCGCCGCACTGGGGGTCTGACCCCCGGCGCGTTAATTCGTTAAAGACATTGGAAGATTCCCTTCTGAATGAAACGTATTTATATTTTAATACGTCTATTTGTACAAAATGGTAATTGTTCATTTAGCTATTAGGGTCATTAATGAAGTGAGGGGTTCGATTATGAAAGGAATGATAAGATTATGGATCATTATGATTATCAGTTTTTATTTGGCGACAACCACCTCACTGGCAGCTCCTCCACCAACCGAAGTGGAAGAGAAAAAGAATGAAGCCCCGTTACATTTAATCGGAACCGTCATCGCCGACGAGCTCTTTAAGGACATATCCAAGAGTGAGCAATATCCCCAGCAAGTAAGAACAATGAACCTTAAGGTAGACCGACTGATTAAGGTACCCAATACAGAAAAAGAGAAAACAAGCATCGAGGCGTATTATTGGTATATTCCATCCTGGCAGGCAAAAGAGTATACCGGAGGAGAGAGGATGGATATTGCAGTAGGGGATGTCATAGAAATTTGGCTGGTTGAGGGAGAATACGGATGGGAACCGGCATTAGGCGGAAACACGGTTAACCATATCAAATATGCCGAAAATCGGAAGGAACCAATCCCTGAGCCATTCTTGCATTCAATTGAAAGAAAATCTTCCTCACTTTTAAAGGAAAATACTGAAGCGCTCGTGCTGGTTGTTTTGTCTCTTGTTTTGTTTTTAATAGTTGTTAAGGCAAGGAAATCAAAAAAGTAGATTCACCAAGTTTCATTCAAAACGAATTTATTAATAGAAAAAGGAAGGAATCACCTGTGAAAGTTTTAGCGCGTGGTTTATGGCCTGGGAACATTTAAGCATGTTTAACTGCTATTTCTTAACATCTATGAGCTCCAATGCAATCGTCGAACTCATTTTCAGATCAACCATGGATTACGAGGGTTACATAAGAAAGAATGGCATTGACCCTACACTGCCAATAACCATGTTTTTAGGATTAACACTAATCCCCTTGCGTACAATATTTTTAACCTATATAACCGCAAAGAAGATGAAAAAATTAAATCTACCAAGTCGTATTACACCGTTAGGACTGACCTACAACCGGTATAACGTGTTAATTAACCGCTTTTTTCCATTATTACGATACCTATTGTAAAATAAATATTAATTTTAAAAAATCTATTAACTTTTATATTTTAATAGGCTAAAATAATCATTGCAACCGATTACATTTATTTAGGGGGAAAAACCTTGAAGAAAATTAAAAAGATAGCTGCTACAGCATTAGCGCTAGGTATAATCGTGCCACAGGCTACACCGTCAATCTCTTATGCAGAAGTGATGGACGAAGATGTAGTAAAACTCCGCATTCTTGAAACTACAGACTTACACTCCAACATGATGAACTATGACTACTACCAAGATAAATCAGTATTGAACTTCGGTTTTGCCAAAACAGCTACATTGATAAAAAAAGCAAAAGAAGAAGCGCCAAACAGCCTATTGTTTGACAACGGTGACCTGATCCAGGGCAGCCCGATGGGAGACTATGTAGCAAAGGTAAATAAATTGGAGAATGGAGAAGTCCACCCAGTTTATAAGGCTATGAATCTTATGGGTTATGATGCAGGTAACCTAGGAAACCACGAATTCAACTATGGCCTTGATTTCCTAGATCGTACATTAAAGGGTGCTCAGTTCCCTTACGTGAATGCTAACGTTTATATCGATGATGCTACTGATGACAAAAACGCATTCACTCCTTATGTAATTTTGGATAAAGAAGTGACAGATGCTGACGGAGAAAAACACACTCTCAAAGTTGGGGTTATTGGTTTCGTTCCTCCGCAAATCACTCAGTGGGATGCTGCACGTATCGGTGGCAAGGTAATTGCAAAGGATATTATCGAAACAGCAAATAAGTTTGTTCCTGAGATGAAAGCTGCTGGAGCAGACCTAATCGTTGCAATTCCACACTCCGGAATTGACCCGAATGCCAATGGACAAAACGAAGAAAATGCTGTTCACAATTTAAGCAAGGTTGAAGGAATTGACGCTATTCTTTTTGGCCATTCACATGCAACGTTCCCAAGTGCTAAATATGCTTCAGTACCAGGTGCTGATCTTGAAAAAGGTACTTTAAACGGAGTTGCCACTGTACAAGCAGGTATGTGGGGAGATAACCTCGGTCTGATTGACATGACTATTGAGAAGGATGCTGCAGGAAAGTGGACAATTACTGACACTAAGAGCTCTACTCGTCAAATTTTCACAAAAGATGCTTCTGGAACTACTTCCAATGCTGATGCTGACCCAAGTATTGTAGACGCAGTTAAACATGAACATGAAGCTACTATTGAATATATGAAGGGTGAGCTTGGTAAAACAACAGCTCCAATCAATAGCTATTTCTCTCAAATAAAAGACAATGAAGCAATCCAAGTGTTGAACGCTGCTCAAAAATGGTATACAGAAAAGGCGATTCAGGGAACTCCATATGAGAAACTTCCTGTCCTTTCTGCAGCTGCACCATTCAAAGCAGGTACACGCGACAATCCAAACTACTACACTAATGTTGCAGCCGGAACTCTGCAAATTAAAAATGCAGCAGACTTATATTTATACGACAACAACACTTTACAGGCTATTGTTGTAACTGGTGCACAGCTTAAAGAATGGTTAGAAATGTCGGCAGGACAGTTCAACAAAATTAAAACGGATGTAACTGAAGAACAAAACATCATTAATACAGAATACCGTTCATACAATTTCGATGTAATTGATGGTGTTACTTATGAAGTTGATGTAACAAAACCTGCGAAATATGATGGAAGTGGAAAAGTTGTAAGTGCAGATTCAAGTCGTATCGTAAACCTGCAGTTTGACGGTAAAGCCGTTGATCCAGAACAAAAATTTGTAGTAGCAACAAATGACTATCGTGCCTCAGGGACTTTCCCAGGTGTGAAGGGTTCTGAGATCATCGTTAAGGCTCCTGAATCAAGCCGGGAAGTTGTTTCTGCCTATGTTGTTGAAAAGAAAATTATTGACCCAACTCCAGACTTAAACTGGTCATTCAAAACAATTAACGAAGATGTGAAGGTATACTTCTTATCTTCACCAGAAGGCCAACAGCATGTTAAGGCTACTGACAACTATAAATATGTAGCAACACAAGCGGATGGATTTGCTAAATATGCTCTTGATATGAAAGTTAAAGCTACAAATCCTGTACCACCGCAAAACCCTGGGCAGCCACAAAAGCCAGAGCCAGGTGAATTACCAGAGAAGTTCAAGGATGTTAAAAAAGACCACTGGGCATTTGAATTCATTGCTGAATTAACAGAAGCAGGAATTATCAAAGGTCAATCTGCTGACAAGTTTTATCCAAGCGGAAATGTTACAAGAGGTCAATTTGTATCGCTACTTGCACGTACATTAAAGCTTGAAGCAACTAAAGACCACCCATTCAAGGATGTTGCTGGAGCTCTAGAAGCTGACATCGCAGCAGCTTATGAAGCAGGTATTACTGCTGGATTAACTATCGATAAGTTTGATCCGAATGCTCCAATTAACCGTGAGCAAATGGCAGCAATGCTTGTACGTGCCTACGAAGTTAAGACTGGCAAAAAGTATGACCCGCAAGCACCAGCTAAATTTGCTGACGCTGAAAAAGCATCAAACTTCGCTAAAGACTCAATCAATGCAGTAAACGAACTAGGTTTCATGGTAGGAATCGGCGGCGAATTCCAGCCAAAGAGCAAAGCAACAAGAGCACAAGCAGCAAAAGTTGTATCATTACTATTAAACAAATAAACAAACCATACAGAAAGCCCTCCAAAATTGGAGGGCTTTTTAGCGCTTTAAAGGGCTGGGGGTCAGACCCCCAGCCCTTTAAAGCGTTAATAACATGCAGTAACATCCAGTAATTACTAAAAAAATATGCTGAGGGACCTCACCAGTAGGGATTTTGAGAAACAAAATGAGGACTGAATGCGTCAATAAATATTAGTAAGAGGAAAAATTGGTTTTATTGTTTTTAATAAGATATCCTGCAACATATGCATAATAAGAAGAAAAGCAAAGAATATATCACTAGCAATGTAATGCGTTAATTCGCTGGGGGTCAGACCCCCAGTAAGTTAATACGTTAAAGCGCCGGGGGACTGACCCCCACTGAGGTAAAGCGTTAATATGATGGGGGACTGACCCCCGATGAGGTGATGCGGTGATGGGTGAGGGTAAGGTGTTGGTTGTGGAGGATGAGCTGCCGATTCGGCGGTTGATTTGTTTTAATTTGAGTCGGTCGAATTTTGATGTTGTGGAGGCGGGGGATGGGGCGTCTGCTCTTCGGCTGGTTAAGGAGGAGAAGCCTTCCATTATGATTCTTGATTTGATGCTGCCTGATATGGATGGTTTTGATATCTGTACCAAGCTGCGTGAAAAGCATCCGCAGCTGCCGATCATCATTTTGTCCGCTAGGGGTCAGGACATGGATAAAATTATGGGTCTCGAACTTGGGGCAGATGACTATATCGTCAAACCGTTCAATCCTCTTGAATTGGTGGCCAGAGTCCGGACCGTTCTCAGAAGAACAACTCCAGCTGCCACTCAAGATACGTCATCCGAACGGCTATCAATGGGACCGTACATATTAGATTTAAAAACTCTTAAAGTATATAAGTCTGGCACTCCATTAAAACTTACGGCAAGAGAGTTCCAGCTCATGAAGCTATTCTTCGAACGAATCAATCAGCCAATTACCAGAAACGAACTGCTCGACGAGGTCTGGGGCACCAATTATTTTGGCGACCCAAAAACAGTCGATGTTCATGTGCGAAGACTCCGTGAAAAACTGGAGGATGACCCGTCCAATCCTAAATACCTGATTACTATGTGGGGCTTCGGATACTGCTTCCAAGAGGGCGGAGCCTGACAATGAAAACAGGAATCAAAGGAAGGCTCGTTTGGAGCTATTTAATACTTATTGTATTGACTGTCGTGATGTTTGAAACCCTGATTCTTTCAGCGCTGCGCTTTTATTATATAGAAGGAGTCCAACAAACACTAAGAGACCAGGGCACCATGTTCATCTCGTTTCATGAACAGGAGCTCAAGGATGGCTTGCTTGAGGAAAAAGCCCCCCTGTTCCTTCAGCAATATAATTTTTTAATCAGCGCACAAGTCCAGCTGCTCAATCACCACGGGAAGCTAGTAGCCGATTCGCATAATAACGCGCAATCTGATGTCGGACAGCTAGACGATGTAAAAGCAGCACTAACTGGGCAGACGGGTTATTTTACAGGAAGAGTGAATGATGAAAAAGTGATGACTGTTACCCAGCCGATGATGATAGAGGGGAATAATTATGGCGCAATCCGACTCACTACCTCGATGGAACAAATCAATCACGTACTTTTCCAAAACATGCTCATTCTGATGGCGATCGGCCTCTTTGTCATTGTGATCGCAGCTTTGATCAGCTACTTTTTAGCAAATACAATCACCAAACCTGTGAGTGCCATTACCTCTGCTGCGGAAAAAATGGCTTCCGGTAAATTTTCGACGAGAATCGCAAAACAGAAGAACGATGAACTAGGCAAGCTTACAGACACGCTCAATTTCATGGCCGAGGAAGTGGAAAAGCATGAACAGATGAAAAATGAATTCATCGCCTCGGTATCGCATGAGCTCCGAACGCCGCTTACTTCTGTAAAAGGCTGGGCAATCACCCTGCACACGATGTCCACCGATGAAACGTTCCAGGAGGGACTCCAGATTATCTCTAATGAAAGTGAACGTCTTTCCAATATGTTAGGTGACTTGCTTGATTTATCAAGCTTGTCAGCAGGAAAAGTGAAGTATAACTTTGAAGAACTGTCGCTAAAAGAAACACTCCAACAAGTCGTCAGCCAGTTAAATCCTAGGGCATGTAGACAAGGGGTTGAGCTGATCCCCGCATTTGTTGAGGATGCTTTTATAAAAGGGGACGCTGGCCGCTTGAAGCAAGTGTTCATCAATATTATCGACAATGCCTTGAAATTCACCCCGAGCGGTGGAGAAATCATCATTTCTCTTGAAATCGGCCAATTCAAAACTGCCGAAATCCACATAACAGATACAGGCGAAGGAATCTCTAATGAAGACCTTCCTTTAATAAAAGAAAAGTTTCAAAAAGGGAAATCGAAGGCATCGGGAACAGGCTTGGGCCTGGCGATTTGCCAGGAAATCATCCATGCACATAATGGAACTTTTGAATTGAAGAGTAAGGTTGGTAAGGGTACGACCGTGGAAATAACTCTTCCAATCAATTAGCCTATTAACCTATTTGTAACCTTTTTTTAAAAGAATAAGAGAGATTTCTCTTCCTATTGCCGGTAAATTCGAATTAAAGGAAGAGAGGCGGAGGATATCAATATGAAAAGGAAGCGGAGGCAATCCGTGACGCTGATTTTGGCGTGTATACTGCTGGGAGGCTGCAATTTTTTCCCCGAGCCGGTGAGTCTCATTCAGGCACCGGGTGAAGCTAAGTCGACGGATGAGTCATCGGGTAATCAACTCGAAACTGTTAAGAGGCACCTTCCAACCGGAACATCCCTGCATGTGCCTGACGAACCTGTCGGCAGCGATTCAATCATCCATGCCGATTTTAATAATGATGGAAAAAAAGAAATCATTGCCTTTTATAAATCCAATCTCCGTGCAGATCAAACAGGTGCAATTGTGTTGCAGAAGCAGGACGAGACGTGGACGAAGATCGCGGATTTTGAAAGCCCAGGTTATGAGGTCAGCTGGGGAAGTGCTGAGGACCTTACGGGTGATGGCAGACCGGAATTACTGGTTGGGTGGAAAATGGGCGTTTCGGCCGGGGGCGTGCTCGATATTTACAGCTGGGAAAATCAACGATTTAAGAAAATCGCTCAGCAAAAATACCATGAGCTTGATCTTCTTACTGGCGCTGACCAGCCAAGTCTGGCTGTTTGGCAAAGGGAAATGGAAGATGTGTATACCGTCGATGTGCTGAAGTGGGAGGATGATTCTCTCAAAGCTGATAAAGACCTATCTCCGGTTTATTTTAGACAGGTTGCAAAGTATTATGAACAACGGACGAAAGAGGTACCGGATGCTGCATTTTATTGGTATTACCTGGCTGAGACATATCTGAAGGCTGATATGCCAGATGATGCCCAACTGGCTCTTAGTCAAGGTATGAAGCGAAGTATCTCCGTTCCAAGCTGGAAGGACTTTGAACTTTTACAAAAGAAGATCGAAGCGGGTTTAGGTGAACGAAAAGAAGCGGATGTACTGTATTATGAGCCGCTTGCTGACCTGACGATGAACATACCAAGGGATTTGTATCCTTATATTTCGATTGAGTCGCAGGAAGGTGAAGTGAATGAATATGTTATGAATGTTTATTTTACCGAGGGGAAGAAAAAAGGGCTGCTGTTCGCGATTGAAGCATATGCTCAGGAGTTTATCATGAGGGAGGAGTTCCCTCTTCAGATGATTGCGGAAAATGAACAGCTAGTTTACGGTATTCGCAGAAATGACGTCAAGGAAAACTTGAGTGTAATGTATAATCACGCAGGTGCTTTAGCGGATGAAATGATCGGAAGTATTCGGTTAGGTTCGCCTTTTTCCAAATATACCGTCATGGAGGATGCACTTTTAATAAAAAAAGTGCATGAAGCGTATGAAAAATATGTTTATGTTGGTATGGGCGGAAAAATGGAATCAGGGGTTATTGAGAATTTTACAGTGGACGACATGGACTATCGCTACCTGGGTGCAGATCTCGATACGATGAAAAAATTCAATGCTTATCTGGCGCCTTCTTTTACAAAGGAAGCAATTCGGAGTTTTATGGAAAGCGCACGCGTTATTGAGCATGAGGGAAGGCTGGCGCAGCCGAATGCGGATGGCGGGTCGCTGCTGAATTATAGCAGAGCGACAGTTTTAAAGGTGAAGAATCTTGGAACGGAAGTGCAATATGACTTGAGTGTTCCGCTTGGCAACAGCCTGGTATTTGAAACTGTGACGGTGGTTCTTAAGAAAACAGCAGAAGGATGGAGGATTTCATCTAATCCAATTACTTTGTAAGCGGCAGCCTAAAAGCTGCTTCTTTTTTTGCAAAAAATGTTACCACATTTCAATCATCTGTTTACCAATTTGTAACTTTTGGCTTCTGGCGAGGTTATAAAATAAGAGCATAAGGAGCAAAAAACAAATTGGAGGTAATTGAAAATGAAGGTAAAAACATTGTTGATCACAGGTTTGGCCGTTGCGATGCTGGGAATCTCAGCATTACCGGCACAGGAGTCTTTTGCGAAGGAAAGTCCGAAGATCGCTCAAACATCGATTGTAAAAAAGAAAGTAACCCACAAGGAAATCGCTGCCATGGCAAATGAATGGGTGAAAAAACAAACGTACGTCCAAAACGGCGGCAATTATGAGAATGGAGAATATCGATCCTTCGAATATAAAGGTTCATACTATCGCTACCTTTCAAAAGATATCGATACAAACAAAGAACTGATGGCCTACCTGAATGAAAGTGTCACACCAGCGTACGCCAAGCGGTTCATCAAGGAGAAGGGAATCCTTGAATATAAAGGGAAAATGGCACAGCCAGAAGCTGATGGGGGAACGTTGCTACAGTGGGATAAGGCAATTGTTAAGTTTGATGAAGTTTCCGGAAAAGAAAGAGTCTATACTCTTTTAGTGCCAGTTGGTGAAACTGAAGAAGTGTCAGCTTACAAATTAAGTGCAAACTATTTGCCTAAACACGGCTGGAAGATCAGCAAACTCGATTACAGTCATACAATAAACTTGAATGTGCCTGGAAATATCAATCCAGCTTTCGTATTCTTTAAATATCTGCTAATTGACACAAGTATATCCGAAGACCAGCTGATCAAGAAAAGCCTGCTTAACGTTGATAAGTTCAAAAAAGGAATTACAAAAGTAGAGTTTCGTAACATGGAAGAAGGAACAAGAAAAGACGACCTGGTCGATTTCAAAGTAACCATATACGTAGAACTAGCCAAAAACTACAAAGGAAAACTAAAGTCTGGCCTAAACCAACTGACCTTCACTATCCGAAACACAGGAGAAATGCAATACAAGATTGCCGATATAAAAATGTAAGCAACTTTAACACTCTAAAGCGCCGGGGGTCTGACCCCCAGTGAGGTAATGCGTTAAAGCGATTTAATATAAAAAAAGAGCTGCGGCATACCAGCACAGCTCTCTTACATATGTTTTCTATTAATTTTTAATGTAAACTTTGACTTTGATTGTTTTGCTTCCCCATTGGAGGGCTCTTTGTTTGTTCGGGATGAAGACGTCGATTTTGTTGCCTTTTACGGATGATCCTTTATCGGCTGCGATTGCTTCGCCGTAGCCTGGTACGTATACTTTTGAGCCTAATGGAATAACTTTAGGATCTACTGAAATGACCTTTGCGTTAGGGTTCTTTTTCAGGTTGATGCCAGTGTATGTGATTCCGCTGCAGCCTTTGCAGCTTGCTGTGTATGCAGTTGCACGAACAGTGATTTCTTTATATGCAGGTGCCTTAGCTTTAACAGTCGTCTTTTTCGCAGCAGTTTTCGCAGCAGCAGAAACTTTTAAGACTTGGTTTGGTTTAATTTTATCTGAACTAAGTTTATTGTATGACTTTAATTGTGAAACAGTTAGGTTATTCTTTTTAGCGATTGACCAAAGGGTGTCGCCTTTTTTTACTTGATATGTATTTCCAGCGGCTAAAGTGGCATTTGAAGCACCGAATAGTAGAACAAGTGCAGTGATGAAACTAATAGTAGTTTTTTTCAAGTTCTAATCTCCTTTATCTTCTTTGCTAGGAATAGATTAACAGTTTAATATAACAACCATGTTACATTGGGAAACTATTTATATTACAATACGGTTTCAAACATGTAATATTAGGAAAAATCTCCGGATAGTGCTGTAAATTTATAAAAATGGAAGAAAAGGCATTGAAATCGCTAGTAAAATCTAATAAAAGAAGAAAATGAAAGGCCTCTTTATGTGGGAAAATTTCTGATCGGGGAATTAGAGGAAGAGAAAAATCAACAAAAAAGGTGGCCTCATCAGCCACCTTCAATCATTTATATTCTTTTAGCACCCATGAATTTTGGCTTCCAGTAGGTGTTGTTAATGCTTGTGATAGAAACGCCATTCGAAGTTGCAGCATGTATCATTTGTCCATTGCCAATATAAATTGCAACGTGTGTTACTTTCAATCCGCCGCTAGTTGCATAGAATAGCAGATCTCCAGGCTGGTAGGCCGTTACTTTTGTACCTGCATTAAACATTTCACCAGCTGTACGAGGCAGCTTAGTGTATCCAGCTTTGTTGAATGAATATGTAACTAGCCCTGAGCAATCAAAACCGCTTGGAGTCGTTCCACCCCATACATATCTAACACCCATATTACTTTTAGCGATTGAGATGGCTTTTGACTTATAGTTACTGCTGACGGTAGAAGCTGTTGTTACAGTGCTTCCGGAAGCGATATATTTTGAGCTTACGTATCCGACTTTTCCATTGAAAGAAATTCTTGCCCATCCATTCCCCTGGCTGCTAACAGTCACATTGTAGCCTTTTGCAAGTGTTGCGATCACTTTACCAGTGGTTGATGGTTGATTACGAACATTTAATGTGCCGGTACTTACATTTACGTGATAAGCGGTACCAGCAGCTGAAGCTTGATCCATTGACGGAGTGGCAGTAGCAAGTATTGAGAAGAGCACAGTTGAAGCTAAAATTCTCTTAAACAAAGTTGTTTACCCCCGATTGCTAGATGTTAAACCTAGTATAGAACGAAAGGGGTTACAAACAAATAACAGACAAATTACAATAATGTTACAAATCCCGACATATACCGATAAAGGAAGAAAAAACCTTAGCGAAATATGGCAAAAACCTTGATAATACTGGATTTATATCCAATTTCGTTTTATAGAAAAAATCCCCGAAAAGATAGTGTCGAAATGTTGAACAGGTATAAAAATTAATATTTTTTTAGCAAAATGGTGTTTTGCTAGGTCCATCAGAGAATCTTGTAATCTAATTTGTAATAATAATCTTGTCATCATAAATAAAAAAGATATCACACCCTGCTAACCAAATCCCATTCCAAACCTGAGCTTAACATCGCTATAAACTTACAAAATAAAACCCCCTTAAAAAAGGGGGACTATACACTAACCAATTCTCTTTCATTATTTCTATTTAAATCATACTGCTGTTCAATCATTTCAATGAACTGCTCTGCGTAGTAGGCGTCGAACTGCTGGCCGGCGCAAGCTCGAAGTTCCTCGATGGCCTCGGCAAAGCTTTTCGTTATTTGGTAAGGACGCTCTGTCGTCATGGCATCAAAGGAATCGATGATGCAGAGCATCCTGGCAAGCTTCGGAATGCTTTCTCCTTTTAAGCCGTGCGGATAACCCTTTCCGTCGTAGCGTTCATGATGGAGCTCGACTAGCGGGATCAATTCCTGAAGCTCTTTATTGGTAGAAATGATTTCTTTTCCCCAGATAACATGCTTCTTGACCATTTCCCATTCATGAGGATCAAGCTTGCCCTTCTTATTTATGACATCACGAGGGATTTCCAGCTTCCCGATATCATGGACAAGGGCGCCAAGCGTAAAGATGCGGCGTTCATGCTCCGATAGCTCCAGTTTCCTGGCAAAAACGACTGAGTATTGAAATACCCTTTTACTGTGGCGGTATGTGTAAATATCCTTTGATAAAAAGATCTTTAATTGCTGCTCAGCTTCTTCAAATTGTTTTTCGAAAGATTTAGCTGAGTCTAAAGTCAAATCGTCCTTTTCATAGACATGGACCATGTTTTTGCCCTGTGCTTTTGAAAAATAAAGCGCCTGATCTGCTTTATTTAAAAGTTCGGCAATATCATAGATTCAAGTTGATAATAGTTTTATAGGAAATAAAAAAACGCGTGGCTACTTCAACAACGCGTCAGATAATATTTTTACATATTTTTCATTTTAAGGTTATTATTAACTTAACAAGATTTTCTTAATGTTCGAATGGCAAATCGACATTTTCGATGGGGCCAGCGGCGTTAACAGCCGATTGTGCGATAGGAATACTTAATGACATAATACCTATAATTGCGATTCCAAATAATACTTTTGATATTTTTTTCATCTTAATCCCTCCTGAGTAAAATATACCATGTTCGAATTTTATAGGTATTTAGGGTGTAATGTCATATTGAGGAGTTTTATGCGATTTTTCTAATAAAATCACTTTTTATCAATCGCTAATATTCTTATAGGAATATTTTGAGTAGGTTAGGAGATTTACATATGAAAGAATTTAATTTTAAAAATCTGGGAGAATCGATACATTCGATCAGAGTGAAGCTTGGGATTAGTCAAAAAGACTTAGCCAGCGGAATTTGCAGCCAATCGCAAATCAGCAAGATTGAAACGGGTGAAATCAGTCCATATATCCACACACTAGTAAAAATATCAGAAAGGCTGGGCATCAACACGAGCCATTTCATCAACCAAATCTCAAAGGAGCATTACGAGTTTGTCTCTCAATCAAAAAATTTCGTTCGGGAGCACATAAAAAAGAAAGATTATAAGGAAGTAAGACGGCTGATCAATAAGCTGGAGAAGCATCCGAGCTTTCAAAATATAGAAGAACGTCAATTTATCCATTGGCATAGAGGGGTTTGTATTTATTATTTGGAAAATGATTCATCGAGAGCAATCGAGGTTCTGAAGGAAGCGCTGGATATGAAGGACTCCATCCAGGCGACCGAACAGGATATTCAAATCATCAATAGCATCGGGATCATTCATGGGGAAAAGGAGGAATGGGAAGAAGCGAAGAATTCCTTTTTAAGAGCCCAGGAGATTTATAGCAGGGCGCTTTATTCAATGGATTTTACGATATTGATCCGCATTTATTATAATTTGAGCAAGATCTATTACAAACTGAATAATAACCATGAAGCATTGAACGTCGCGAATAAAGGAATAAATCTGGCGCTTGAGAAGGAGTCCAGCTATTTATTGGGCGAGCTTTTATACCAAAAGGGTTTCATTTATGCAGAGCGCGGGGATGTATCCCAGGGAATCGTGCATCTCCAAAAAGCCGGAACGATTTTTGCCCTTTATGAAAAAGAAAGCTACATCCAAATGGTGCAGGATAAGCTGGCGCTGTTTAGGCAGTGATAAGGGGGGAGCTGAGCTCTGTAAATTTCAATCCTGGACAACCTGCAGCAAGCCAGAAAGTAAAAAGGTGTAGAAATGATTCTACACCTTAGCCGCAACACTTATTTCTTATCTTTTAAATCCCCAGGAACGACTTCATTCTTATAAGCCTCTTTAAAAGCCTTCATTAAATCAGACCTTTTAGCTTCGCTATCGATTTTGATATCGCCGAAAGCTGGCACTACTGTATGCCAATTTTCAGACTCTAAGTATCTTGTGGCAAATAGATATGTTTCACCTGGCACGAGAAGCTGGTCGTCTTCAATAAGAAGAAGTTCAGTTTGTCCTTCGGAATTTTCCTGGTAACCGCCCTGCTGGTTCACAAGGACTTGACCAGATAGCTTTCCTTTTACATTTGTAATGACTTCAACAGTAAATTGAGTTTCCGGGCCGCCATCAAGCGATTTTGTGCCAGCTTGTTCTACTACTTTTCCAAGGAAGACATTGTCAGTTGCACCAACGAGCTTCTTTTTATCTGAAAAATCGTCAATGAAATTTGCGTGAGCTTCCAATGTGATGACGTTATCTGCATTTGCCTGTCCGTTGTTTAGGTAATTTGCTCCCAAGAATCCTCCTGTAATGACGGCTGCAAGAGTTAGAGTGAAAGTTATCTTTTTCATATTCGCGGTTCCTCCTTTAAATTAATAGCCCCAAAGGGAATGATAGTCAGATGTGTCGTGCGAGCCTAAGCTTGTTTTGGAGGTTACATAGGCGTACATAATTTGATCGGAGTAGCTGTGTGCCAAACCAAGAGCATGTCCTAGCTCGTGAGTGAAGACGTTCTGTCTTTTAGCAGCTGTATAGTCATTCAGGTAATAGTTGTTCAGCTGGATTCTGTCTGCACCTGATAAACTGCTGTATAAACCAGCCCATGTTACATCAGAGCGGTTCGCATCAACAAAAGAAAGGTCTTCTATCGTAGTTGATGTATCTCCAAGGATATTGATTGGATTCAGGCCGTTCCAGGTTGAAATTGCCGCACCTCGAGCGGTAGTCCATTTTGTAGAACCATGGTAAGTACCCCAGCGAATTTCCTTTCCGTCAACTGAATCGTAGCCTAGAAAATGAGCAGAAGCAGCTGCTGGCAGAAGCATTAAACTCAAAGCTCCAGCAATAATTCCTCTTTTAATGAATTTCTTCATTTCTTATCCCACCTTTAATCTTTATAATTTCGATCATTTCTGCTGAGTGTGAATAACAAGATGTAAAGGCTGGCCAACCTATAAGAGGAGTATAGCAGGATGGGAAATTATATTGTTTAAATATTCTCATAAGTGTTTACAAAGTAGAAAAACGGAGCATTTTAGAGTAAAATATGAATTTTGTCACGATTTTAAGAGAAAATAATCTGACGGAAATATATAAAATTCAAAAAAACAAACCCACACCCCCAAAAAGAAAGCCCTTACAACGAAAAATATTCATACAAAAGGAAGAAAAAAACTTTAACGCAGTGAAGTGGTGGGGGTCAGACCCCCGGCGCTTTAAAGCGTTAATATCCAGGGGGTCAGACCCCCAGTGCAGTGAAGCGTTAATTCGTGGGGGTGATATGAGGACAAAAAAAATCCCAGCGGATGCTGAGATCTTTTTTAGAGGTTTATATTTGATTAGCTAGGATTGTCACAAATGCGCTTAAAACTACGGATAACAGCAATAGGGAAGCATACATGATTGCTTTGTTTCTTTTTTTCTTTCTTTGCTTCTCCTCTGGCGTAAGCCAAGTATAAGTAGACATCAACATTTCTCCTTTGTGATTGATGGCAGCTGGCTGGCCTTGTCCTAGACGGAGGCCCCTATAGCTTTGCGTCATCACTTTTCAGTGATTTTGCCTTTATGTATTTATATCGGCTATTAAATTATAACTTTAAAGATATTTTTAGGGAAAATATTTTGGTATTAATTATAGTCCCATAAAATGGCCCATTTTCCTTTATGCTTAACAACATAAACCTCCTGCTGAAAATTGAACTTACCATACTTACCATTATATTTTTGGGTAACGACCATTTTATACCCATTTTTAACAACGTTTTGTCCATCCGCTGGTTTCCACTTATCAAATTTTTCAGCTTTACTGATTTCGTACGAAAAGGTTTCTGCACCGAAATGACCAATAAAAACATGAGCCCGATCCTGGATAAATGCTGATTTAGTGAATTTTTGTTTCATATAAGGATGAAAAAGATTCCACGAATCTGAAAAATTGCCTTCTTGCTCATATTCATAAAATTTTTCAACTGTTTCTGTTGCTTCATTAGAGGACCCGAATAGGAATACCCGCAGAATAATTAATAGGAAAGCGATCAAAAAAACACCTATAAATATAGGGATGATCGGAAACTGAAGCCGCCTTTTCATCATAGTAACAACTCCTTAATAAAGAAGTTCTTCAAAGCATATGTCCTACTTTGGTGTTTTATTCTATAGAAAGGAGTTTGGAAAAGGAGAGAGAGGGGTAGTAAAAAGTAATTAACAATTTTATTGTCATAGGTCTAAAGTCCCTTAACAGATGTGTTTAAATTTGGTAATTTCAAAATATAACACATAATTCGTACGATAAGGGCAAAGCCATTGAAAAGTGGTGACGCAAAACTACAGGGACTAATGTTGCAACTATTCAACTACGTCAGCCAGTTTCCGAACACGACTCTCCTGCGATTTATGTGGCTAAAAGGAGGAAGCCAATGTGTTAAAAACAATGTTAAAATTCAGGTACAAATTTCATTTATATCTACAAAAGCATAACGAGGCTTTGATGCAAGATGCTCTTTGTAAGAAACTAAGAGTTCAATTACAGCAAAGGGCAGCCTATCACGGCACGCAAGCTATTTTTCTAGTATCAAAAATATAACGAGCAGACTTTATGTCTGCTCGTTTTTAATGTATGCAGTATTTAATTGGACATTCTTTTCCGGGGCTTGTTCCAAAATTTAATATAAGTGTGGCCCTCTTTGCACTTAAATACTTTAATCCCGATAAGTTTGAGCGGTGTATAGACTTCCTTCATATGAAGCAAAGGCATTTTTAGACTCCTCCCAAAAAGTGTTAATTTTATTTTATCCAAATAAAGAACGTATTTAAATAAAGTGTTCTCGATAAGAAACGACATTGTTCGGGATTGAATCTAGTATGAAGTTCCTTGTCCGTGTTTTTAATGGCAGGTAAAAAGGGTGATTTTCCTTGATTCAAAGCCTTCTGCTAGCCTTTTGGACTATGGCGGTGCTCCTGATGACTTGTACGACAGGATTCGAGTTAGAGAACAATATGCTTCAACTATATTTTTCCTGGACTTCAAAGCCTGAATTTGAAGATTTATTTCTTAGACTCCCAATCGAGCTTACAGAACCTTTTATATTACAAAAAGTCGGGCATTTATTCGCATTCGTCATACTGGGCTTCTTATTAAAAATGCAGACAAGTACAGATAAAACGATTCTATTTAGCTTATGCTTTGCCATGCTGACAGAAGTCCTGCAGCTGTACTTATCAAGAGGAGGAAGACTCTTTGACGTAGCATTCGATCTAATCGGCGCAGCCATAGGTATAGGCTCAGTATCATTACTCCAGACTCTAATAACCAAAAGACAAAACTCCACTACTCTAAAGCGTTAATCCCCTGGGGGTCAGACCCCCGGCGTGGTGATGCGTTAATGTGTTGGGGGTCAGACCCCCGATGCTTTAAAGCGGTGGTGGGGTGCATTTTACAATCATGAGAATTTAAAGGAAGGGTGAAATTTTACAAAACGGAAGAAGCGGCAGCTATTCGTTTGTTTCGTTATGATGATATAATTAATTAGATTTAAAGAGAGGGGAGGTCAGGTTTAACAATCATTTAGTAAAGATGAATCTAATATAAAGGAGCTGTAATTTATGTCTCGTAAACCACGCAACTGGTATCCCGGCGCGGTCTATCACATTACTGATCGGGGTAATCGGCAAATGTCCATATTCATAGATGACAAAGACCGACTTAAGTACATGGATTTGCTTGAAGATACCCGCACATACTTCCCATTCACTCTCCACGCATATTGTTTGATGACAAACCACCTTCATCTTCTGCTAGAAACCATCAACCATCATCCGCAGGACATTATGAAAATGCTGAACTCCCGTTATGGAATCTATTTTAATTACCGTCACGACTTAGTCGGACATGTCTTCCAGGGGCGCTATAAATCCGCAATGGTCGACTCGCCTGAATATTTTCTTAACGCCAGCAGATATATCCACTTGAATCCGGTAGAAGGCGATATCGTTCAGGATCCGGCTCGTTACAAATGGAGCAGTTATTCCGCGTATGCATCTGATGCCCATAATCCCCATATCTCAACTGAAAGAATCCTTTCCTACTTCCCTGAACCTAAAAAAGATCATTATAGGAGAATAATAGAAAACGAAATTGCACTTATAAAGTGAGATTATGATCTGGTTGATTATTTTTTACACTAAACCACTCCATTTGATTTTCGTCCATGGGGTGGTTTTTTTTATAAAAAAATCAGTCTCAGGTCTTAGAAACCTTTACATTCCCAGTCCGTTAAAAGCAGGAGTTTTTATGGGTAATATGGAAGTATGGAATAAAGTGAAACGTTGACCGTGTGTCAATCGTATACATAGGAAGGATTCCATGAAGGAGTGTATTGATGATGAACCCGATTCTTTCATTTTTTGTCCGCACCTTGGCAGCCATCCCGGCAACAATGTTTGTTTGGCTCCTCACCTATACTGGATTTGATCAAACATTCGGTGTGTCTTCCCTGATTGCGATCGCAGCTGGAGGGCTGGTTTATTTCGGTCTCGGCAGCTTTATGAAGACCAGATTTTTGAAAAAACATGGCCTGACGAGAAGGGAATATAAATATATAAAGAAAAATCTTGATGAGGCAAAAATGAAAATCAATCGCCTGCAAAAGGTCCAGTTTTCAATCCGCCATATCAGGTCGCTGAAGCAGCGAATGGAACTGATCCGGATGATTCGGAATATTTATAACCTCACCAAAAAGGAACCAAAGCGATTTTACCAGGCGGAGCAGTTTTATTTTTCACATCTGGATTCTGTCCTTGAACTTACAGAGAAGTATGCCTTTCTAACCTCACAATCTAAGGTGAATCGAGATATGCAGTACACGCTGGAAGACACGCAGAGAACCCTGATTGATATGACAGGTGTTGTTGAAAAAGATCTCTACCATGTCCTGTCCGATGATTATGACCATTTGAATTTTGAGATAGATGTAGCCAAGCATAGGCTGAATTCGGCAAAAGAAACGAAATACCTTGATGGAAAATGGAGGACGAAAAAATGAACGAGAAAGACCTCGATTTATTAAAAAACAGTGGCAATATCATGGATGATATCCTGGCAAATCCTTTCGGTGAGCAAGGGGATCTTGCTATGAAAGCAGTTAGCCATGAGCAGGAAAGCAGGCCGGTAAAACTGGTCGACGTTCTTCCGGAAGAAAATCGCGCAAAGGCTTATCAGCTGGCAGAGCAGATTGACCCGAAGAACCACCAGGCGATGATCATGTATGGAACACAGGCACAGGGTAAATTACTGTCGTTCTCGCATGCAATGCTTGAACATGTGCAGAAAAAGGATGTAGGCGAAATCGGCGATATTATCAGCGACTTGATGAAGCATCTGAATCAGGTGAGCCCTGATGAATTGCGTGCCGAGAAGCCTTCATTGTTTTCAAGGATGTTCGGAAAAGTGAGCGGTACCATACAGGAAGTGCTGTCCAAGTATCAGAAAACCGGAGCTCAGATCGATCGAATCAGTGTAAAGCTCGACCGCAGCAAAAACGTTCTGTTATCTGACATTGGCATGCTGGAAAAATTGTATGAAACGAATAAAGAATATTTCCAGGCGCTGAATATTTATATCGCAGCAGGTGAAATAAAGCTGGAAGAGCTTCATGAAAAAACGATTCCTGCGCTGAAGAAGGCTGCAGCGGAAACGAATGATCAGATGAAGTTCCAGGAAGTCAACGACATGATCCAGTTCGCCGACCGACTTGATAAAAGGCTGCACGATTTGAAATTAAGCCGTGAAATTACAATTCAAAGCGCGCCGCAAATCAGGCTGATCCAGAATACGAATCAAGCGCTCGTCGAAAAGATCCAATCATCAATCGTAACGGCGATTCCACTTTGGAAAAACCAGGTTGCGATTGCTTTGACATTGATCAGGCAGCGCCATGCTGTTGAAGCACAAAAGCAGGTCTCCAAAACAACCAATGACCTGCTGCTGAAAAACGCAGAAATGCTAAAAACCAACACAATTGAAACAGCCAAAGAAAACGAACGCGGCCTGGTCGACATCGAAACCTTGAAAAAGACCCAGGAAAACCTGATCTCCACACTGGAGGAAACACTGCGAATCCAGGAAGAAGGCCGTACAAAACGCCGCATGGCCGAGCAAGACCTAGCCGTGATGGAGAACGAACTGAGAGTCAAGCTGCTTGAAATAAAAGGAAACTAAAGCGCGTTAATGCGGTGAAGTGCCGGGGGTCTGACCCCCGGCGCTTCACCGCATCACAGGAGTGGGGGTCTGACCCCCAACGCTTTAAAGTGTTAAAGGGTCGGTCTCCAGTTCGGGACTGGGCCTTTTTTTTATTTCTCTCTATCGTGATGTTCTTGCTTTTCTGGATGGTTTCGCCCTATCATTGAAACATTATGAGACAAAAAAGGATGAGAGTTATGAACCAAAAGATTCTGCCTGCTTCTTCTAACATGAAGGATTTTGAGCGTTTTTTGAAAAGTCCATATGAGATTGGGGTTTTTCTTGAAATGCATATCGCGCAGCTGAAGCATGTGAATGCGATGGCGGAGACGAACGGGAAGAAGATGCTTTATCATATGGATATGATCCACGGGATTAAGAGTGATGATTATTCTACAGAGTTTATCTGTCAGGAGTATAAGCCGTATGGTTTGATTTCGACTAAATCAAATGTGATTTTAAAAGCGAAGCAGAAGGGCATTATTGCTGTGCAGAGGGTGTTTTTATTGGATTCTCATGCGATGGAAAAAAGCTATAAACTCCTTGAGAAAACACAGCCGGATTTTATTGAAGTCCTCCCGGGCGTGGTGCCCCAGCTCATAAGCGAAGTAAATGAAAGAGTAAAAATCCCTCTTTTTGCCGGCGGGTTTATCAGAAGTGTTGAGGATGTGGAAAACGCGTTAAATGCGGGAGCTGTCGCCGTGACAACATCAAAAAAAGAGATATGGAAGCACTTTGTATAATATAGTTACTGTTGGAAAAATAAAAAATAAAATTATGAAACAAACCCGTTGACAGCGTTTTCATTATTCTGTATACTTCAAATACAAGTTAACATTGTGACGGAGATTAGGAGATTCACACAGAAATGCCTGGGCTTATTTAGGCATGCTGTTGTGAATCTCCTTTTTGTCGTTCGCAATTTTAAATTGCAATAATAAAACATTAGGGACACACGAAAGGGGAATTGTGTATGTCAGCATTTATGGGTGAAGTGATTGGAACGATGATTCTGATTGTCTTTGGTGCCGGTATTGGCGCAGGCTCAACACTCAAAAAGTCTTATTCTAACAATGCGGGCTGGATCGTCATTACAATTGCATGGGGACTTGCGGTTACAATGGCAGTGTTTGCAGTTGGATCGATAAGTGGTGCTCACTTAAATCCGGCAGTTACTCTCGCGCTTGCAGTAAATGGTTCATTTCCATGGGCAGATGTCCCTGCCTATATGCTTGCCCAGGTGATCGGTGCAATCATCGGTGCTGCTCTAGTATTCTTTCATTATCTGCCGCATTGGAAGGAAACAAAAGATCCAGGCGCAAAATTAGGTGTTTTTGCTACAGGACCGGCAATTCCGCATACGTTTTCAAATTTATTCAGTGAAGTTTTCGGCACTTTTATTCTTGTTTTAGGATTATTATTTATTGGAGCAAACAAATTCACAGAGGGTTTAAACCCTATTGCAGTAGGTCTTTTAATTGTAGTAATTGGAATGTCACTTGGAGGTACAACAGGGTATGCGATTAATCCGGCACGTGACCTTGGACCGAGAATCGCGCATTTCATCCTGCCGATCCCTGGCAAAGGTGGTTCGAATTGGGGTTACTCTTGGATTCCGGTTGTGGGACCACTGTTAGGAGGGGCAATGGGAGCTGTATTTTATCAAGCGTTCTTTGCCGGTGACCTTTCAACGACATTTTGGGTGGTAACTGGTATAGTGGCAGTAAGTCTTGCATTAGCTTATATAGCAGGGAAAAAACAAGCAAACGAAATGGATGTTTCTAAAATTGGTGCATAAATAAAAAAAGGCTCAGACTCCGGTAAATTGATGAATTAGTCTACAATGAGACTCGTATTAGCCGGAGTTTGACCGAATATAAGGGGAGGAAATATTTAATGGAAAAGTTCATTCTATCTTTAGACCAAGGAACGACTAGCTCGAGGGCGATTCTTTTCAACAAAGATGGAGAGATTGTCCATGTTGCCCAAAAGGAATTTACTCAGCACTTTCCAAAGCCAGGCTGGGTTGAGCACAATGCCAATGAAATCTGGGGTTCAATTTTAGCTGTAATTGCTGGAGTTTTATCAGAATCGAATGTTAAGCCTGAACAAATAGCGGGAATAGGTATTACCAACCAGCGTGAAACGACGGTTGTATGGGATAAGGAAACAGGAGTGCCTGTTTACAATGCAATTGTTTGGCAATCAAGACAAACAAGCGGAATTTGTGATGAATTAAAAGCGCAAGGCCACAATGACCTTTTCAGGGATAAAACAGGTCTCTTGATTGATGCATATTTCTCAGGTACAAAAGTGAAGTGGATCCTTGACAATGTAGATGGAGCAAGACAGAAAGCTGAAGATGGAAAGCTGTTATTTGGTACGATTGATACGTGGCTGATCTGGAAGCTTTCCGGCGGACGTGCCCATGTTACGGACTATAGCAATGCTTCGCGCACGCTAATGTTCAATATATATGACCTTAAGTGGGATGAGGAGCTTTTGGACATTCTTGGAGTTCCTGCATCCATGCTTCCGGAAGTAAAGCCATCTTCTGAAGTTTATGCTAATACAGTCGCTTACCATTTCTTTGGCCAGGAGATTCCAATCGCAGGTGCAGCTGGTGACCAGCAGGCTGCATTGTTCGGTCAGGCGTGCTTTGAGGAAGGAATGGCGAAGAATACTTATGGAACAGGCTGCTTCATGCTGATGAACACTGGTGAAAAAGCTGTTAAGTCAGAGCATGGACTATTGACGACACTTGCCTGGGGCTTGAACGGCAAAGTGGAATATGCTCTTGAAGGAAGTATTTTCGTAGCTGGATCTGCGATTCAATGGCTCCGCGATGGATTAAGAATGTTAAAGAACGCTAAGGATAGCGAAGATTATGCAACAAAAGTTGAATCAACTGATGGTGTTTATGTCGTTCCGGCATTTGTAGGCCTTGGAACCCCATATTGGGACAGTGATGTAAGAGGTGCGGTATTCGGACTTACACGCGGTACTAGCAAGGAGCATTTCGTTCGTGCAACCTTGGAGTCCCTTGCTTATCAGACTAAGGACGTTTTATCTGCAATGGAAGCTGATTCAGGAATCGAGCTTAAGACACTTCGTGTTGATGGCGGAGCAGTTATGAACAATTTCTTGATGAATTTCCAGAGCGATGTTTTGAATGTTCCGGTTGAAAGACCTGTTGTAAACGAAACAACAGCATTGGGAGCGGCGTATCTTGCTGGCCTTGCTGTAGGCTACTGGGAAAGCCAGGAGGAAATCGCGACACAGTGGGCGATTGATCATTCTTTCGAACCAAAAATGTCCGATGAGGACCGTGACCAATTGTATGGCGGCTGGAAAAAAGCTGTGAAGGCTGCAATGGCATTTAAATAAACTCTAATCGTAAAAAAAGAGCTGTTACTTGCAGTAAGCCGTAAAAAAATATAAAAGAGCACTTTGAAAAGTTCGCATTTCAGACATTTCCAATTTAACGTGAAATTTGATACAATAATTACAAGTTAATAAAACGGCAGGAGATCTGGAGAGACCGCGAAGCATTACCATCTGATTGGTGATGTTTTTCGTGGTCTCTTTTCCTGTTTTAAGGAGGAAAACATCATGTTCACGAATTTAAAACGTAAGGATCTCATTTCAAAACTTAACGAAAATAAATTTGATTTACTGGTAATTGGCGGCGGGATTACAGGTGCGGGGATTGCGCTGGATGCAACAACGAGAGGGCTAAACACTGCAGTTCTGGAAATGCAGGATTTTGCGGCAGGTACTTCAAGCCGTTCTACAAAGCTCGTCCACGGAGGCCTTCGCTATCTAAAGCAGCTGGACGTTAAGGTGGTGGCCGAGGTCGGGAAGGAAAGAGCAATTGTATACGAAAATGGCCCGCACGTTACGACTCCTGAATGGATGTTGCTCCCCTTTCACCAGGGAGGTACGTTTGGCAGCTTTACAACATCAATCGGCCTTCGTGTGTATGACTTTTTAGCCGGCGTAAAAAAGAGCGAGAGAAGAAAGATGTTTTCCAAGGAAGAAACACTTCGGAGAGAGCCGCTTATCAAAAAACAGGGGTTAAAGGGCGGCGGCTATTATGTTGAATACCGGACAGACGATGCACGGCTTACAATCGAGGTCATGAAGGCGGCAGTTGAAAAAGGCGCAACGGCGTTAAATTATGCCAAGGTCGAAGAGTTGATTTATGAGAACGGCCGGATCACAGGAGTTGTAGTGAAAGATCAATTATCAGGAGAACAGTACAAGATTTTTGCTGCAAAAATCATTAACGCTACTGGACCATGGGTCGACAGCATCCGTGAAAAGGATGGTTCAAAGAAAGGCAAGAGCCTGATATTATCAAAAGGCGTTCACATCGTGATCGACCAGTCACGCTTCCCGCTTAAACAGGCGGTATATTTTGATACGCCTGACAAGAGAATGGTATTTGCAATCCCGCGTAACGGCAAAACCTATGTTGGCACAACTGATACGTTTTATGACGAAGACAAAGCAAATCCCCAAATGACGCAATCTGATATGGAATATTTAATAAATGCGATTAACTTCATGTTCCCTGAAGTAAAAGCTAAGCCTGCAGATGTTGAATCCAGCTGGGCAGGGATTCGCCCGCTCATCCATGAAGAGGGTAAAGGTCCTTCCGAAATTTCGAGAAAGGATGAAATCTGGGAATCTGAGTCAGGGTTGATTACGATTGCCGGCGGGAAATTGACTGGTTATCGTAAAATGGCCGAAACGATTGTTGACCTTGTGGCTGGCAAATTTGAGACTGAAGAAGGCCGTAAGCTCAAACCTAGCCAAACGAAACATCTGCCGATTTCCGGGGGAGATTTTGGCGGTTCCGAGAATTTTGCCCGGTTTGTTATGTCTGCTGCTGAGAATGGAGTAAAAGCTGGTTTATCAAAAGAGGAAGCAAAGCACCTGGCTGAATTTTACGGTTCAAATGCTGGAAAAGTTTTTGATCTGGTAAGCGAGAGAAAAACAGATGCAGAGAAATTCAATCTGCCATTACTAACTTTTGCGAAATTGGTTTATGGAATCGAGCATGAGTTAGTTGCAACGCTGGTTGATTTCTATTTTAGGAGAACAGGTGACTTGCTGTTTGATATCACTAAAGTCCATCAAACTAGAGAAACAGTAAGTTCCTATATGGCGGATGTGTTCAATTGGTCACAGGAAGGAAAAGAAAGATACGAAGCTGAACTCGATCACGAGATTCAAAAAGCAACTACTCCTGTAGCATTAGTGGGTCTCTGATCGATTACATCTCGATAACATTTAAGCTGCCTGTGAAAAAGTGGAAATGTTTGTGATAAAATTTGCATATAACCTTACTATCAATATAAACCTCCTTTTAATAGGAGGTTTTTTCATAGAAAGCTGCACGGGGGGAGTAATTCTATGTATGAAATGGCCATTCACGTTTACCAGAAAAATGGTCTGCATGTTAGAAGTGCTGCATCTTTTATAGCGCTGCTGCAGAATGCAGTGAATGATGAACTGATCTTGAAAAAGATATTTGTTGAATACCAGGGCCGGCGTGTGGGTGTTACAAATCTATTGTCGCTCGTTTCCCTTAAAGTTAAGCAGGGAGACAACATCATGCTGCAGTTTGAAGAGCCGATTCCTCCTAAACTGGAAGATGATATCAGAGCTTTTTTTACAGAAACACAACAAGTGGATATGCAGGAGCTGGAAGCGGACAGGCTGCTAATGGAAAACTCTGTGATTATGCAGGAAGCAGTCTCCAACCTGCCTAGTGGGATGATTGTGGTTAACAGCCAAAATATCATTACCTTTGTTAATGATTCGGCCATCAGGCTTTTAGAAATTCCTGCTTATCAGCTGTTAAACAAACGTGCTGCTGAAGTTATACCTCATTCTAAGCTGCATGAAATCCTCCAAACAGGGGAAACCAGATTTGCAGAAAAACAGATGCTGAAAAAGCATACGATCCTGGCAAATCGGGCTCCTATCTTTCTCGATGGAAAAATCATTGGAGCAGTAGCAATATTTCAGGATATAACCGATTTTGAAAAGATAAATTCCGAGCTTAGAAGAGAAAGAGAGCTTCAAGAGAAGCTGAACCTGGTTCTTGATTCTGTAACAGATTTTATTGCACTTACTGACATTAGCGGCAGCTGTATGTACATGAATGATCAAATGGACAAGCTCCTCGAGGGAATAAGGGAGGAGCGGTTTGTAGAAAAGCTAATTGGAAAAAAGGCATGGGCTGGTCTGGCTGCAGGAAAATCCCCTTTTTACAATGATATACAAGTTATTCAAAATGAATCCTATATTGTAAAAGTGAATCCGATCTTAATAGATGAAAAGTTTCATGGAGCTGTTGTCTCACTCAGCCCGTGCAATGAAGTGAAGTTGTTAATGAAGAAGCTTGAGGTCATGGAAGAGAGAACGAAATATCTTGAAGAGGAGCTCTCTAAACACTTGCAATTGGATGAATCGTTCTCTTCGATTATTGGACGAAGCGGAGCATTGGTTGAGAGCCTGACGGTTGCCAATAAGGTTTCGAAAACCATTTCCACTGTTTTAATCACCGGTGAAAGCGGAACGGGAAAGGAGCTTGTTGCTCGTGCAATCCACGATTCAAGCAATCGGAAAAACAAACCATTCATCCGGGTCAATTGTGCCGTGATCCCCCGCAATCTAATCGAGAGTGAATTGTTCGGCCATGAAAAGGGTGCTTTTACAGGTGCGGATAAAACGCGCCAGGGGAAATTTGAGCTCGCCAACTCAGGAACGATTTTTCTTGATGAAATCGGCACCCTTGATATCGATCTTCAGGCCAAGCTCCTTAGAGTGCTTCAGGAGCGTGAAATTGAAAGAGTTGGTGGAAATAAAACAATCAAACTGGATGTCAGGATTATTGCAGCTACAAATGAAGACTTGTATAAATTGATGGACGAAAAAAAATTCAGGGAAGACCTCTATTACCGTTTGAATGTCATTCCAATCCATTTGCCGCCTTTGAGGAATCGAAAAGGTGATATACCGCTGTTGGTTGAGCACTTCAGGAAATATTATAATAGCCAGCTGGGAAAAAATATCAAGCTTTATGAGAAGGGGTTTTTAGAATCGCTCGGCAGCTATCACTGGCCAGGGAACATCAGGGAACTGCAGAATGCCATTGAACGGACCGCTGCATTGACAGGTGATGAAACCCTTTATTGCCGGGACTTGCCGGAATATATATTGAACCAGGGCCAAACCAATCTTCAATTCGATTTTAACCATGACATTTTAACATTAGAAGCTTACGAGAAACACATCTTTGAACATGCCGTCCAATTTTACCCTAGTTATAATCAGTTGGCAAAAGCCCTTGGGATTACTCATAAAACAGCCGCCAGCAAACTGAGGAAATACAACCTTGATCATATGCTTGGGAGAAATTATCAGCACACTTGATAAAAAATACCTGAATAATGACCAGCCTTCCTTGAACAATCAATGAAAACGTTCTGGCATGCTTCTTGCAACTTATAAATTGAAACAAAAAAGGAGGGTTCAAAATGAAAAAATTGATCAATCAGCCTGAAAGTGTTGTTTCAGAAATGGTTGCAGGTTTTGTGGCAGCCTACCCAAATAAGGTAAAACAAGTTCCGGGAACAAATGTAGTTGTCCGTGCTGATGCTCCTGTCCAAGGGAAAGTCGGCATCATCAGCGGCGGCGGAAGCGGTCATGAGCCTGCCCATGGAGGGTATGTCGGCAAGGGAATGCTTGACGGGGCGGTAGCTGGTGAAGTTTTTACATCTCCTACTCCCGACCAGGTGTTTGAAGCAATCAAGGCAGTCGATGGCGGAAAAGGTGTCCTGCTAGTCATTAAAAACTACACTGGTGATGTGATGAACTTTGAAATGGCCGCAGAATTGGCAGAAGCCGAAGGCATTGCAGTTGAAAAAGTAATCGTAAATGACGACGCAGCAGTCGAAAATTCTACATATACAATAGGCAAACGCGGTATCGCAGGAACTGTCTTCGTTCACAAAATCGCAGGAGCATTGGCGGAAACGGGTGCATCATTAGAAGAAGTGGCAGCGTTTGCAAACAAGGTTGTGGCCAATTTAAGTTCCATGGGAATGGCCTTGACGCCATGTACGGTTCCCGCTGCTGGGAAGCCAGGGTTTTCAATCGGCGAAAATGAAATGGAAATCGGCATGGGGATCCACGGTGAGCCAGGGATTGAACGAAGCGAAATCAAAACTGCTGATGAGGTTACAGATATTCTGCTTAATAAAATAGTTAACCAGTTACAGCTCGATGAAAACAGCGAAGTTGCCGTGATGATTAATGGGCTCGGAGCTACTCCATTAATGGAGTTATATATTATTAACAATAGAGTTTCTGCTGTTTTAAAAGAAATGAAGATTGCCGTGCGTGAAACCTTTATCGGCGAGTATATGACATCACTGGAGATGGCAGGCTGCTCCATTACACTGCTGAATTTGGATGAGCAATTGACTGAACTGCTCGATGCAGCAGCTGACACCGTTGCTTTTAAGAAATAACTCGAAGGAGACGCTTTTATGCCGTTTAGAGTGGAAGATGCTAAAACATGGCTAACCAGCCTGAATAAAGTCTATCAGCAGGAAAAGATGTATTTGACGGAGCTTGATCAGGCGATCGGGGATGGGGACCATGGAATCAATATGGCAAGAGGCTTTCATGAATTAAGTCAGAGGCTTGAAGCAGTAGAATACCATGACTTAGGAGGCTTATTTAAAGATGCCGGGATGGTACTCCTGTCGAAAGTAGGCGGTGCTTCTGGTCCGTTGTATGGCACAGCTTTTTTAAAAGCTGCTGCCCCATTAAAGGATAAACAGGAAGTTTCTTCAGTAGAACTCGCGTCTGCATTGGCGGAAGCCCTCGAAGGGTTAAAGCTGCGGGGAAAGGCTAGTTTGCTGGATAAAACCATGCTTGATGTCTGGATCCCGGCAATCGAATATTTGCAGCAGCACGAAAAGAATGTGGATTGGGATGAGTTTATCCAATTATCGCAGGAAAAAATGGAAGGCACGAAGGAACTTGAAGCCAAAAAAGGCCGTGCATCCTATCTTGGTCCTCGCTCTGTCGGACATATCGATCCGGGTGCTGCTTCATCCAAATTCTTTTTCAGCGAATTAGCTAAAGTTTGCAAAGGAGCTCAACTATGACCAATGTAGGAATCGTATTATTATCTCACAGTTCTGAGCTTGTAAAGGGGCTAGAGGGACTGTTAAATCAAATCCAGCAAAGTGTTCCGATCGCTGCAGCAGGAGGAACAAGTGAAAATGAAATCGGAACGGACGTATTTAAAATTAAGCAGGCTATTGAAGCTGTATACTCTGAAAAGGGAGTTGCTGTGCTGTTTGATTTAGGCAGCGCCTTGATCAATGCCGAAATGGCACTTGAAATGATGGCTGATTTTAAGAATATTAAAATCGCTGATGCTCCGCTTGTAGAGGGTGCGTATGCCGCTGTAATCCAGTCAGGGATTGGCAGCAGTCTAGACGATGTCATCGCTTCCGCTGAAGGAGCAAAGAATCTGCAAAAGGTTATGAGGTAACCAAGCATCAGAGGTGAGAGTCATGATAGAAAGAGAGATTACGATTTCAATCGAGAAGGGTCTCCATGCAAGGCCAGCAGCATTGCTTGTGAAAAAATTGAATGAGTTCAAAAGCAGTGTGGAATTCCTGGCTGGGGGAAATAAACTGAATCCAAAAAGTATCCTGAGCCTGATGACTTCTGTTATTAAGCAGGGAGAAACCATTCGTGTTACCGTAAGCGGCAGTGATGAACAGGAAACGATGGATTGGCTTATTAATTATTTATAAAAGGTGAAAATATGAGCTTGAATGGACAAAGTTTAATTCCTGTTTCCAAGAATAAGCGCCAATATGATTTGTTTTTGAAAAGCAGTTACGAGTATGGAGTGTACCTGGATACCGACCTTCTACATTTAAAACCTATTGCCCAGCTGGCAAAGGAACATAATAAAAAGGTTTTGATTCATACTGATTTGATTCAGGGATTAAAAAACGATGAATATTCAATAGAATATATTTGTCAGGAAATCAAACCATATGGGATTATTTCAACAAGGCCCAGTGTAATCACCAAAGCCAAGCATCGTGGGCTGATGACCATCCAGAGAATTTTCCTTCTCGACTCACAGGCTTTACAAAAAAGCTATGCAATCGCCGAGAAAACCCAGGCTGACTATCTTGAAATTCTACCGGGAATTATCCCCGGCTTCATTAAAAAAATAGCCAATGATATAAAAATTCCAATCCTCGCTGGAGGCCTGGTTACAACGAAAGAGGAAGTCAACTGTGCCTTGAACGCAGGTGCCCAGGCGGTAACCACCTCACATGTGGCCTTGTGGCAAGCACAAGAGCATAACACTAATACAGCACGCTAATCTGCTAAAGCATTAACGCCCTGGGGGTCAGACCCCCAGGGCGTTAATACGTTAAAGCGCCGGGGGTCAGACCCCCGATGCTTTAAAGTGATACAGTAACCTAGCTTCCCTGTATCCCAATCAAGGAAACGCCTGCCATAATCAGCAGGACGCCGATGATTTTTGGCATGGTGAGTGGTTCGTTGAAGACGAAGTAGGCGCCGAAGACGGCGAAGATGTAGGCCAGTGACTGGATTGGGTACGCGACGCTGAGTGGAACGCGTGTCAGGATGAACAGCCACAGCACCGTTGCCAGCCCGTACATGAACAGGCCGCTCATGATGTATGGGGAGAGGAACAGCTTGACGACTCCGCCAACAGACTGATAGCTATCTGTGCGCCCCATCAGTCCGAACTTCCACAAAAATTGACCGCCGACCAGGATCAGTGTATTTAAAAAGATCAGAAAAAAGTTAAGAATGCTCATTTTGTCGTTCTCCGCTCATATCTTTATTCTTTGCCGACGCAAGCCCGGTTTTTAAGTCCTCATCCTCATCCCCGGCAGCCTGGCGATTCCTCAGGTCCTCAACAGTCTGTCCATTTTTCAAATCCTCAGCAGATACGCGATTATTCTTATTCTCCGCAGGCAGTCCGTTTTTCAGAACCTCTTCCCCGGCAGCCCGGCGCTTCCAAAAATCCTCACCACCCGGACCATTTCTCGATTCCAATGCATCCTGAGAATTCTTCAAATCCTCCAGCTCCTTTGAAAGGTAGGCGACCTCCTGAACAAGGTTAATCAATTTACTTTGCTGACGGGAAAAGACCATTGTATGGTACATCAATAGCGACAGGACTACGAAAAAACCAATCAAAAAGATTAACGATGGCATATAACTCACGCCAATCGCGACGGCCAAACTATTTAAATAAGGCAGGCCGAAGGCGACGAACAAAGCCCCAATCGCAAACAGCATCCACATGAAGGCTTGCTGGTCATGCAGCTTATGTTGTGATGTCAGCCAGATCACCTGCAGCAGGAAAAATACAGCAACGATGATGGCGATAAGTTGAACAGTGTTCATGAAATCCTCCTAGAAAACGGAACGTATTATCAGACAGAACCATTAAAGGTTGAAATCGTCCTAAAAAACCGAACGGATAATAGAAAAGAACGTAACCTTCATCATATAGTAAAGCGATTTTATCGGTGTAATCGATGATTGTCCACCTTGGCGGGCATTCATCTCCACCTTCATTTCCTTCACTTTATAGCCTTTATGGGCAAGCTTCACCAAAACCTCTACCTCAGGATAATCAATCGGATAATAAAGGGCGAATTCCTCAATGATCCGGCGGTTAACTACTCGATAACCTGAAGTCGGATCCATTACTTTGATCCCCGCCAAAAAGCGGATCATATAGTAAAAATAAAAAATTCCAAGCCTCCGCATCAGGCTTCCTTTATATGCGGTCTTCTCCACAAACCGTGACCCTATCACCATATCGTAACCGGAACGCTGTATTTCTTTTACAAGATTGCGCAAATCACGTGGATTATGCTGGCCATCTGCATCAAGCTGGATCGCATAGTCATACCCATGCCGCTGCGCATATTTATATCCCGTTTGCATCGCTCCGCCAATGCCGAGATTGACGGGCAGGGTAACATGGTTAAACTGGTTCTCCTTCAATATCTGTGCCGTCCGGTCCTTGGAACCATCGTTCACCACAAGATAGTCATAGTCACAGGAGTTGATCAGGTTCGTTACTGTATGGTAAATGGCTTCTTCTTCATTATAAGCAGGAATGATGATCAGCACTTTATTATGCATTGCAAGGCTCCTTTGTTTGTACTACGATACAAAGTATAACAAATGCACACAGGATAAGCGAAGGGAATTCTGATGGATTCGGACTTTTGCAGACTCCCTTTTTAGTGTATCCTTATTTTGAAATAAGACAGATAAAGGAAGGTACATCCATTGAAGCGTATTTTTGAAAAAGTAGGGCCCGTCCACTACTTGCTGCTGTTTCTATTCATCGAAGCCTGTCTCCTCTTTTATATAAAAGCTGGACCACAGCCTGCCATGGTTGTCACTCCCGACGGCAAACTCTATTACAACCTTGCCGAAAATCTGGTCAACGGCAAGGGCCTGATCAACACGGTGAGGGAAGAGGACATCATCGTACCGCCGTTATTTTCAATGATCTTGGCGCCATTTGTCCTGCTGTTTAACAGCCCGACTCCGTTTATCGTCGTTCAATATATTTTGTTCGCCTTGAACGGTGTGTATATCAGCTATTTGGCCGGCAAGGTGTTCCGGTCACAGCTTGCAGCCATCCTGACAGGAATTCTGTATGCGATCCAGCCAGTGCTCCTGCTGAATGGACCACAATATTTATTGACTGAAACCATTTTTATCACTTTTTTACTGGCTGTATTGCACATCAGTATGAACTGGATCACGTCGGAAAATAAACAAAAACCATTTTTTCTGCTGCTGTTCGTGATGACATTAAGCCTGCTATTCAGGCCGCACCTGTTATTCATGTTCCCGGTTGTCCTGCTGTTTGCACTCTTTTTTATTGTAAAAAAAGTGCAGAAACTCAGCTCGCTCGCAGCTTTCCTTATTCCGGTCGTTCTCCTGATGATAAACGGTTGGCATAACCAGTGGCTGCACGGGGAGTTTGTCACCCTGGAAAACTATAGCGGCATGAATCTCTATATTGCAAATAACCCTCAATCCGACATCGGTTTTTATAACTCAAATATGCTGCCGGATTACGTCGAGCCTATCTTTTATGAGTTAAAAGACGTACCGCTTTCTGAAAAAAGCGCGATTTTAAAGGAAGAAGCCTTTGGATATATTTTTGGCTCGCCAATCGAAACCGCAAAACGAGTTATCGTAAAGTTCTTCTTATTTTTCAAAGGAATTTTCCTGATCGATTGGATCACCATCATATTGAGTATCGCTGGATTATTGTTGGCTTTCTTGAAAATGAAGGAACAGCGAATTCTGCTGCTTTTCATTTTGCTGTATATTCTCGGATTCGCAGCTTTGACTTCAGCAGGCCTGCTTGTTGGGGGGCAACGTTATCGCACACCAATCATACCGGTGTATCTGCCATTCGCGGCTTTCCTGGTTGCACAGCTCGTTAGTGGGATTTTTCGGAAAAAACAAGTTGAGGAATAAATAATGAAAAAGGGGCAAGCGCTAAGTTTGTCCTCTTTTTTGTGGACAGATGGTCATGTATTCATGATGCTTGTCCTTTTTTCAGGGACCCTAAAAAAAGACATAAAAAAACCCCCGTCTTTTACCAGAAGAGGGGGGAAGCCCAAAATGGCTATTCAACCAAAATCTACTATAGCTTACGCTGGTTAACTTGCATTTATTAGGGTAATAATTATGGTAAAATAAAACATTAACTGTTAAAAAATCACAGTTCTCGCTATTGCCACCAATTTAATAGTGATAAAATACTGTCATTAGGATAATTTTGGACGTTAAACCGGTAAAGCAAGGAAAAAAGTTAAGAATTTATTCCTAACATTTTTTTTTGAAAAAACCTCATAAATTCTACTCTAGATCTCCAGATGTGCCCTTAGTTCTTCTTGCACCCTTTGTTTTTCAGCTTCATCCACCTGATAATAATAAATTCCATCTATCTTACCGCCAGTACCCTTTAACTCGATCTGTTCAATCTTTTTGCCAGCCTCTTTATACTTTGCCTGGATATTATACATCTCACCAAAAGTTAGGTTTGTTTTAATATTACCGCCAAGTGCGGCCAGAATTTCTTCATAGTTTCCCAGTGAGGACAAGCTTGCCCCCTCCCGAATCACGGCCCGGATGATTTCCCTCTGTCTGTACTGCCGGCCAAAATCGCCTCTTGGATCTTCATATCTCATTCTTGAAAAAGCCAAAGCCTTCTCTCCATTAAGTTTTATTTGCCCTTCAGGGAAATCATAGCCGCCATATTTGAAGCTAAGGTCGTTATGAACTGTTACGCCGCCAACCGCATCGACGATGTCGCGAAAACCTTCCATATTAATCTGTAAATAATAATCGAGCGGAATATCGAGGAAGTTTTCCACTGTGTCCATCGACATTTCGACGCCCCCGAAGGCATAAGCGTGGTTTATTTTATCCAGCTTATTTTTACCGATGATTTCTGTCCTTGTATCCCTGGGAATGCTCAGCATTTTTACTGAATTTAAGTTAGGGTTCACAGTAAGCACAATCATCGTATCGGAGCGCCCTTTGTCACCATCTCGTTCGTCTACCCCAAGCATCAGCACAGAAAAGGGTTCTTTTTTCTCAAGCGTGATTGGCTTTGACCGTTTTTCCGACTTTTCGCGGCTAATCGGTTCGTGCATCGTAGTAACGGTCTCGTTGAATGATTTATAAATGGAATAGCTGTAAATTCCGATCGCAGAAATAACGAGAAGGAAGGATACGATCAGGATGCGGATCCATTTCTTTTTTTTACCTGTGGCTGTGCGGGTCATATACTAGAAACCTCCAATTAAATTTCACCTATACTATCCTTAACTAGAACTTGCCTAAATAAAACCTGTTGAAATGAGCATATCAATAATGATATCCATTTAATACGCAAATCTCTCGTGAAAATCTGACTATTTATTTGGAATTTCGAGGTTGATGGGAAGGTCGAATTCCCACTATTTATTCCATTTTATTCCCTTAATATTAGGGAATATTTACATGTATTTCAAAAACATTAAATTTGATAAAATTTTGTTAGCAAGAAAGGATATTTCTTGTAAATTTACTAATTTATTAATCTTTTATTCCAGGAGGAATCACCTTGGCAAATTATTCTTTTAAAAAATTCCTTGCAGCGGGAACGTCTGCTGCAATCGTAGTTTCTGCTGTTGCTCCAGCAGCGATGGCACATGAAGATCATGTATTCTCAGATGTAAGCGGTAATTATGAAGAGGCTGTCTATACACTTCATGATTGGGGAATCGTAAACGGGAAGTCTGATACAACTTTTGGAACGAATATGAATCTAACTCGTGGAGATGCAGCAGTAATTATGGCGAACGCGCTTGGCCTTGATACAGAAGAGGCTCCTGATGCAGGATTCACAGATTTGATTCCGCGTATCGAGGGCTCTGTAAATGCTTTGGCTGAAGCTGGCATTATTTCTGGTGTTGGCGAAGGTAAATTTGCTCCAAACCTTCCGTTGACTCGCGGTGCAATGGCGAAAATCCTTGTTTTAGGCTTCGAGCTTGAGGATTATGCTATGGAAACTCCATTCAAGGATGCAGTCGGCGCGTTTGGACCATTTATCGAAGCACTATACGGCACAGAGATTACTTTTGGCAAGACAAAGGATTCTTTCGGAACAAACATGAACATCACTCGCGGTGATTTCGCCAACCTCCTTTATAGAACATTCACATTCATGGATGAGAATATTTATATGCCATATGCAGAATCTGCTGAAATCGTAGACTCTAACACTCTTAAAGTTACAATTGAAGAAGCAGCTCCAGAGGAATACGTTGCACAGGATGTTGCTGAAGGCCTAATGATCGGCTTTGAAGCAAAGGATGGCTCTATGACTATTCCTAGCTTGTTAAACGCAGAACTTTCTGCAGACCGTAAAACAGTAACCTTCGATATCACTCCAAGCCTCGAAGGCAAGGAAGGCACTTTATGGATTGATGATTTAGAATTGGCTGTTGATTTTGCTGCGCCAGTTGCTGGCAAAGGCTCTATCACCCTAGCAGGAACTGCAACTCCAGTAGCATTCGACTTCGCGGGAAAAACAACTGCAAACGTTGAACTAACTGGAACAAACGGTGTTGCTAACCTTGACGGCATGAAAATGTCAGTTGTCGACACATACGGCACTCCGTCAGCTAACGTAATCGTTACTTTGGACTCAACAACGGTTGAAGCAGCAAAAGCTGGCGAAGGCAAAACATGGGGAACATTGCAATACAAAAACGGCAACTGGGAACTAGTAAACGATGCAGTCTATGACAACATCCCAGCAGGCAGCTACGTCCTAAAAGCACCATTCACAGACGCAGCAAAAAACACAACAACCCTAACACTAAACGTAACAGTAAAATAAATCAGCGGTGGGTTCCACTCCCGCATTAACGCATTAAACCCCTGGGGGTCAGTCCCCCAGGGGTTTAATGCG